>NZ_DQDX01000160.1:1758-6178 GCF_003525665.1 Flavobacterium sp. | reverse complement strand
AAAATAATTCTAATGTGATAGGTGATATTTCACAAATTTTTAGTTTACCATTTTCCATGCCAAAATAAAAGCATACATTCTGGTTTTCTAATACTTCTCCTTTTTGTAAAGCTGTAGAGTCGAAAAAATATTCCTTGATTTTATATTGTTCTGATTTACAGTACAGATAACCAAATCCTTTTTGGGTACTATAAAATTTAATAGTTCCGAATCTCCAAGCTTTTACTTTATTAGTTAACATTGGTATAATTTTTTAATGGTTTTGGATAGCCTTTTGTAATATTCCTCGTGTCTGCTATCTTATTTTATATTTTTTTACCGTGCACGAGATTGAAGCTCTCGTTAGCTGGGAAGTTAATTATTTATCTCTTGTTGCATCGAAATGTATTAGATCCCATGGCATTTTCCCGAGTTTTATCCAATCAAGTGCAAAGAGTAAGTGTGATAAAAATATACCATATGCGATATTCTTTCTGACAATAATTTGATAAGATAAATTGTCTTTTTCGTTATGATTAAATAATACTGATTCTTTAAATTGTCCATCTTCAAAAATTCTTGGATACATTACAATATCTTTGTTTAAGACAATAATATCAGGAATGATTTCTTGTTTTGGTATAAGAATATTTTCAATTAAAAATTCTACTGTAAATTCATCCGGTGTAGTAATTGTTGGAGATTTAAAATCAAAATTTCTAGATACAATGCACGTGAAAGCTGGATTGTTAATAGAAGGCAATAGTTTTGATTTTTTAATTTCTTTTGTTAAAAATGGACTTTCTTTAAAATATGGATTAAACGAAAGAATGTTAGAAGATTCTCTTGTAGCAATTAATTTTTTAACATTAGTTGCTTGTTCGAAGGCTTTAAAGAAAACGCAATCTTTTTTTTCAAATTCATATTTGATTGTGTTTTTAGCCTCGATGTAAGCGTAAACGGCTTCTACTGGTATGTTTTCAAGTCGATAATATTCATTTCTGTCACGATTTCGTAGCGTTGGAAATTTATTTCTATCATAAATTATAATATCGTCGCCACCTTTTAAACCATCTTTAGTTACAACAAAACCCCGAGTAACACCAAATTTACTAGGTAATAAATCTTTAAGAATATCGCAAATCGCGAATTCAAATTCATCTCCCAACTCAAAGTTATAATCATTTTCAATATCTTCAAGTCTTCGATTAAATCTTTCTGATAATTTTAAAATAAAATCATCGTATAAATATTGAGCCATAGTATCTTTTTAAAATTATGTCAACGTTATTGTCAGAAATGAATCTGCAAAGTTTATATATGCGCATATACCTCCGTAAATATATAAAAAATCCCCAACTGCGTTACAATTGAGGATTGGTGATTTTATTAAAATGGAAAGTTATTTTTTCTTTAAAACTTTATATTCTTCATAGCATTGACTTATGGCGTCCATGATTTGCATATCGTTGGCTGTTTCTATAAACGATTGCGAGTAGTTGCAATGTTGTAGAATTTCGGGAATGTCATTTTTGTCTATTCCTAGTAAAACTGCCAATGTTTCTCTATCAAATTTTGATTCCAATACATTACGAACGGTGTCGTCTTTACGCATTTCTTTCAGCTTTTTTAACTCCTTGGGTTTGTTTCCAAAGAAATTATAAAGCATGTCGGCTGGGTTAAATATGGAGTTTAAAACCCTTGAGAAGGCATTTGGTGAACGATCACCAATTTCATAAGCATTTGGTAATCCTGAGATACTGTATCGGTAATTCTCAACTTCTGGAATTAATTTGGTGTCAATTTCTAAATAACCTGTAAGTTGGTATCGTTTTACTACAACTTCCTCAAGTGCGATGGCTTTTTCTGTTAGTTGTATTTTGGCATTTCCGTTTTTAATCCAGTCACTTGTTACTCTAACTTTTATCGATTGAAATCCGATAGAAGTAATATGTAGTGTGTCACTTTGTGTAACATCAATTTCAAAATACCCTTTGTTGTTGGTCATTGTTCCTTTTACTTTGTTCACATTGATGATGTTTACATTCGCTAAAGGAAGTAAAGTATTATTGCTTACAATGGTTCCTGTTACTTTTTTGCTAGTTTGTGTTTCCTGCGAAAAAGTTAGTGTTGTGGTAAATAGTAATAAAAAAGCTATAAAATATTTCATGTCTTTATTTGAAGGTTTAAAAGTATAAAACTCTACAAGAAATCATATAGGATTTGCTAATTATTATAAGAAAATTAACAAATGCGTAAGGCTTTTTAAACGAAAAAATCCAAATCCCAATAGTTATCATTGGAATTTGGATTTTTAAAAGTTGTTATTTTATAGAATTAACTTCTTCTTGGTCTTCTAGTTTTAGCATCGTCAAATGAACGACTTGCTGGTCTATCAGAACTTCCTTCAGAACGTCTTGGAGCACTTTCTCTTTGAGAAGAACCTGGTTCTCTTCTTGGAGCTGCGCTTTTAAATCCGCCTTCTCTTGCTGGTCTGTCAGATGAAAATCCGCCTTCTCTTCTTGGAGCCGAACTTCTTTCGTTTCTATCTGTTCTTGGTCCGAAACTTCCGCTTCTTGGAGCCGAACTTCTGTCGCCAGAATTTCTATCGCCTCTAAATCCGCCACCGCTTCTTCCGCCACCAAATCCGCCGCCACTTCTTCCGTTGTGGTCACGTCTTTCGCGGCTTCCGCCATCATTTTTAGAAATTTCTACGTTGATTCTTCTTCCGTTAAGGTCAAATCCGTTAAGAACCGACATCACTTTATCAGTATGTTCACCATCAGTATTAAAGAAAGAGAAACCTTCTTTAACATCAACTTTAAACACGTCATCACGACCTAAATCTAATGTTTCTTTCAAGAAATCTTTCAATTGCATCCAATCGAAATCGTCTCTTGAACCAATGTTTACGAAATATCTAACTGGATCACCAGCTCTAATTTCTCTTGGCTCAGAACTTCTCTCGCTTCTTTCTCCTTTTTCACCAGATAAATCGCGTTTCTTTTTGTAGTAATTGATGAATCTGTTGAATTCTACAGAAACCATTTTCTTGATTAATTCTTCTTTAGTCAAACCATCAAGAACTTCGTTGATTGCCGGTAAATAGTTGTCTATTTCGTGGTCAACCTCAGTATCTTTAATTTTATTAGCTAAGTGCAACAATTGAATTTCGCAGATTTCCATTCCAGAAGGAATCGTTTTCTCTTCAAATTTTTGTTGGATGATTCTTTCGATAGACGAAATTTTACGCAATTCACTTTTAGTGATAATTACGATAGAAGTTCCTAATTTACCAGCACGACCAGTTCTTCCTGAACGGTGGTTATAAGTTTCAATTTCGTCAGGTAATTGATAGTTTACTACGTGAGTAATATTATCAACGTCAATTCCACGAGCAGCAACGTCTGTTGCAACAAGCATTTGAATTTGACGACCTCTAAACGATTTCATTACACCATCACGTTGCGCTTGAGATAAATCTCCGTGCAATGCAGCAGCGCTGTAACCATCTTCAATTAATTTTTCTGCAACCGCTTGTGTATCACGTTTTGTTCTACAAAAAACTACAGAAAAAATATCTGGATTAGCATCGGCTAAACGTTTTAAAGCTTCGTAACGGTCACGAGCGTTCACACAATAAAATTCGTGAGAAACTGTAGCCGAACCTGAATTTTTGCTACCAACAGTAACTTCTGCTGGATCGTGCATAAATTTCTTTGCAATTCTTGCAACTTCTGCAGGCATTGTTGCAGAGAATAACCAAGTATTTTTCTCGTCTGGAGTATCCGATAAAATGGATACAATGTCTTCATAAAAACCCATGTTCAACATCTCATCTGCTTCGTCAAGAATACAAAAGTTGATGTTTTTGATGTTTACAAGACCACGATTAATCATGTCTTGCATTCTTCCTGGAGTTGCTACAATAATTTGTGCACCTCTTTTAATCTCTCGGGCTTGTTCTGTAATGCTTGCACCACCATAAACTGCCACTGTATGTAATCCTTTTACATATTTAGAGTATTGTTTAATCTCGTTGGTGATTTGTAAGCATAGCTCACGCGTTGGGGATAAAATTAACGCTTGTGTACTTCTGTCTTCGGCATCGATTTTTTGGATTAGCGGAAAACCAAATGCTGCTGTTTTCCCTGTTCCTGTTTGTGCTAAAGCTACTAAGTCTGTGTTTTTTTCCAATAAGACTGGAATGGCTTTTTCTTGCACTTCTGACGGATTCTCAAATCCTAGATCTTTGATCGCCAGCAGTAACGACTCATTCAGACCTAATTGTTCAAATTTATTCATAAAGTATTTTAAAATTGGGTGCAAAGGTAGGTTTTAAATACGATATAAACTAATTTGGTTTTAATTGATAATCAATAAGTTGTGATTTTTAACTTTAGGATAACAAACAGAAAAACTATTTTGTCCTTAATATAAA
>NZ_DQDX01000160.1:0-1662 GCF_003525665.1 Flavobacterium sp. | reverse complement strand
CTTAATATAAAGAAAAAAAAATACGATTATTTCAAGAACTCAATCAATTGTTTGACAGCAATTCCGCGATGGCTTATTGTTGCCTTTTCTTCTATGGTAAGCTCTGCAAAGGTTTTTGTGTAATTATCGGCTACAAATATCGGATCATAACCAAAACCATTACTGCCAATTTTTTCATCGATGATTTTTCCGTTGATAATTCCAGTGAAAAGATGTTGTTCTCCGTTTAGATTTAGACAAATTACCGTTTTGAAATTGGCTTTCCTGTTGGTTTTATCTTTAAGATTTAATAATAATTTATCCATATTATTAGCATCGTCTTTTGGTTCGCCTGCATATCTTGCCGAGAAAACTCCGGGTTCACCGTTTAAAGCATCTACTTCTAAACCAGAATCATCAGCAAAACAATTGAAACCATATTTTTCAGTAACATAGTTTGCTTTTAGAATGGCATTTCCTTCAATTGTATCAGCAGTTTCTGGAATTTCTTCAGTGCAACCAATATCTTCCAAACTTACAATCTCAATTGTTGTTGGGACGAGAAGTTGAATTTCGCGAATTTTATTTTTATTATTGGAAGCAAAAACTAGTTTCATAAAAAGATTAATTTGATTGTGTAAAATTACGATAATCAAATTTATCATCAATTGTAATTTATGATTTGATGGTATTTTTTTATTTTAATTAAAACCATATCCTTGTTGTTTCCGTACATGTCCGTACCCAAATCAAACTAACATTTTTATGAAACAAAAATTACCTACTATTTTTGTGACGGCAATACTTGTATTGTTATTTCAAAACACAACTTACTCTCAATATAAAATTGACAATAAAAATGCAAATTTCACTCAAAAATCACTGCATAAGTTCACTACAATTTTTGATTCGGATGAAAAACAATTATCTATAAAAGAGGTAATTGCTGATGATAAAAGTAAATTTGTTCCATTGGAAGATGAAAATCATGATTTGGGATTTACTTCGAATAATTATTGGTTGCATTTTTCTGTAAAAAACGATACCGATAGTGATTTGAAGTATTATTTAGAGTCCTCAAGACCTATTGTTGATGTAGCTAATTTTTATAAAGTAATTGATAATAAAGTTGTTGATTATCAAAAAAGTGGGGATAATATTCCGTTTAAGGAACGTAGTTTTAAACATAGAAAAACATTATTTATTGTCTATTTATTACCTAATGAAACTGCAGACTATTATGTTAATCTAAAAAGTGATGGTGAAGTTATCAATGCGCCTGTAATTTTAAGAACACCAATGAATTTGGTTGAAGTTACTTCATTTGAGCAAATTGTCTTCGGATTTTTTTATGGAATTTTAATAATTGCTTCTATTTTATACTTTTTCTTTTTCTATGCAATGAAGGAAAGAGTGTTTTTGTATTATAGCTTATACGTTGTTTTTATTGGATTGCTTCAATTTTCATTAGACGGTTATTTTTATCAATTTGTAACTCCAGACAATGGTTGGTTGTCTGATAAATCAGTTTTATTGTTTGCTGTAATTTCGGGTTTCTTTTTAGGAAAATATGCTCAAAACTATCTAAAGGTAAATGAAATTAGTAAATTACTAAAATCAGCTTTTAACATATTGTATGTAAGTCTTGGTTTATTGCTACTTATGATTGTTTTCGTTCCAAAT
>NZ_DQDX01000162.1:3238-5299 GCF_003525665.1 Flavobacterium sp. | reverse complement strand
CCTATCAGAGAAAAATTCCGTATTGAAGATTATAAAATAATCATTTTAAGCGCTTTCACATTCTGGCGTTTACTACCAGTTTAGTTGAAACCACAGAATGTTAACAAATAAAACCATAAATAATGAATTCCAAAATTATTGAAAAAACTACAAGTTTTTGTGCTGAAATTTTTGCCGATAAAAAAAATTACATTCTCCCAGATGAATTCAATTATAGTCATCTTCCGTTATGCGTTATTGATTCAGTTTTTTCAATTGGAGTTAAATATGAAATTGTCCAAAACACCATCAATAAATTTTGTACACACAATAAAATAGATAAATTTTCAAAATCTGAAGAATTATCAACTTCGTTTTTTTTGAATTTAATGGAACAAGAATCCATCAAAGAATTAACGGAAAACATATACAAAAATCGTCAAAGAACTTCAACAAGAAATGGAATTTTAAAATCTGAAGCAGTTATTAAATTCTTAAAAATTTTGCAAAAATATGAGGTAAACAAATTGAGTGATTTATATAAAATTATTTCAAGCAAAGAATTTGAAATAGAAATTAAAGAAATTCCCGGTCAAAAAAGTGGTATTTCTTTAACCTATTTTTTTATGCTTGCAGGATCAGACGATTTAATTAAACCGGATAGAATGATTATTCGCTTTTTAGAAAGTATTTCCGGTGAAAATGTCAGTCTAGCTGATTGCCAAATTATTCTTGCCGAAGTTGCAAAAAAACTCGAAAAGAATGGATTTGATATTACACCTAAAAAACTTGATAATTTAATTTGGAATTATCAACGTAACTTAAATTAACAACAAATATAAAACCGATTCGCTAACAAAGAACTGTGCTTAAAAACAAGTTTATGTTGGTTTCAAAATCTTTAAGCTAAAAATTAAACACCACTCTCGCAATAAAATATGTTGCTAATTTAAAGGAATAGCAGAAAATCAATACCTAAACTTTTTGAAACCCAATAATATTCGGTTGGTAGTTGGGAAATGAAAAATCTAAAGGTTGATTTTTAGAATCCAACCATTCTTTTTCATCAGTATTTTTTATGACGATGGGCATTCTTTGGTCATCATCAGCTTCTTTTCTATTGTGAATGTACTTCATCATTTGATTGGCTTCTGTCGTTACAATACTGTACGTATTCCAAATTAGACCTGCTTTATCCTGCCAACTATTGTAAATTCCAGCTAGAAAAAACACTTCATCAATTTGAGAATTTATCTGATACTTAGTTTTTGATTTCCCAGAAGGATCATTCCAATGCCAATCATAATATGCAGTCACTAAAACTAAACAACGGTTGTTTATTGAAGGAGCAAATGAAGGCTTATCTTCAAGAGTTTCAACCCTAGCGTTTAATGTACTTTTCCTAAAATCTTTATCTCTATTTGTTGGAAGCAAACCCCAAGTGTAATTGGTGGTAATGATATCGGGTTTACTATCTAATATAATTGGTAAATTCGGATGACTAAAACCATTTATAAAATCAGAAGGAAATACATTTTCATGATCATCAATATTGCGACCCAAATAATCGGTTAATTCTCCAGCTGTCTTTCCTTGTTGGGTATAGTAACACATACTTTTTTTTAGTAAAAATAACGAATATTAAAAATAGTAGTATCTAGATTTAAATTTATTTTAATGCACTAACGTTTGACTTAATATGTCTGTTTGATACATAGTCAAAAAAGAAAAAGACCTGTAAAACTGATGTTTAATGGGGTTTGAAATTTTAAGTTTCTTTTGAAACTTCTTTCATTGGAGAAAGTGGATAGACTTCGTTGTTCTCAGATAGGGAATCGTGGACAAAAGAAAACCTTAATGATTATTGGCATAATCAGTAGTTTTTTTATTAATGTTAGTAAGGGATTAACTTCGTTGTTCCCAGATAGCGAATCCTGGCCAAAAGAAAACTTTACTGATTATTACATAATCAGTAGTTTTTTTATTAATGTTAGTAAGGGATTAACTTCGTTGTTCCCAGATAGGGAATCCTGGGCAAAAGAAAACTTTACTGATTATTACATAATCAGTAGTTTTTTTATT
>NZ_DQDX01000162.1:0-3039 GCF_003525665.1 Flavobacterium sp. | reverse complement strand
ATCAACACTTCGCAAAGCATTAAATTTAAGTGACACCTCGACTGACACCTCTTTTATAAGGTTACTATTATTCTAAATTCAAAGTAGTCAAATATAAGGATAATTATTTGAATATTAAAGCATCAAGACTAAAAATTGAACTAGTTATTTAAGTGTTTATAGGTACTTTTCTTGATTAAAATTTGTTTTAGCATTTCTCCTATTTTAACCAAAAATCAAGTGAGTTACTTGTTCATATTTTATACCTGAATATGTACAGAACTCTTCAATAGTTAGAAACTCATTTTCGAGCTTATTGAGGTCTTTTTTTATCTTTTGCATTAATCTAGTACTTTGACGATAACTCTTGCCTGTTATTCGTTGTATGTCCTTCGGATAGATGCATACCCTCTGATTATTCAATTTCATACTTTATCCATACTTTTGATATAGCTATGCTATACTTCTGACGTGCAGAAAATCTTTTGCAATTTAGTTATTATTTTTCATACTTATTTATTGTGTTTTTATGTTCATATAAGACACTTGTGTCGATTTTGGACATATGGTACACTTGTTACTTTTTCTTTAGTGAAATGCTTTGTAAACTTTGCTTTAATCATTCAAAATGTGGTTGCAACTGATTGAAAGAATGAAGGAGATTTTAGATGAATGTTTAACAAAATTTTGAAGTTATGGCTAGACAGAAAGGCATAATTAAACTAAAAGGTACTATCGGAGATATTACTTTTTACAAAACGCAAGATGGACACTTGGCAAGAGAAAAAGGCGGCATTGACGCTAGTAGAATTGCGAGTGATCCTGCGTTTCAAAGAACTCGTGAGAATGGTTCCGAGTTTGGTAGAGCTGGTAAAGCAGGAAAAATGCTTAGAACCGCTTTAAGACCGCTTTTAATCAATTCTGCAGATGGTAGAATGGTGAGCCGTTTGACACAAGCGATGGTGAAAGTTATTCAAGCGGACACTGTGAGTGAACGTGGTTTGCGTAATGTGATTGATGGAGAAGCTGAATTGTTATTTGGTTTTGAATTCAATATTCGTGGTAAGCTTGGTACCACTTTGTTTGCTCCGTTTGTGGCAACTATTGACCGTGTGGCTGGTGAAATTACTGTGGATTTGGCATCATTTATTCCTGCGAATATGATTGCTGCTCCAAGTGGAACTACTCACTACAAAATCATTTCTGGTGGAGCTGAGATTGATTTTGAAGCTGAAACGTATGTGGTTGCTACTTCTGAAACAGCAATTTTGCCTTGGGATGGAACTGCTACGGCTCCAATTAGTCAAGTGAATGCGGTTACTGTTAACTCCACTAAGCCATTATTTTTGGCTTTAGGTGTTGAGTTCTATCAAGAGATTAATGGGCAAATGTATCCGTTAAAAAATGGTGCTTTTAACCCATTATCGATTGCGAAAGTTGATAGCGGAGTGTAATGGTTATTTGGTTAACTAGAACTTATTTCCCTGAAGGAACGAATGGTAAACTCGAATGCGAAGGCAAATTGATTTGCAACACAATTGAATTGCCGTGGATGATGAACGAAACGAAGGTTTCCTGTGTTCCGGAAGGGAAATATTTTATTAGAAAGCGATACAGTGCAAAATACAAATGGCATTTGGAATTGGGGGATGTGCCTAATAGAAAGTTTATTCTTTTTCATCCTGCCAACAATGCTCAAAAGGAATTGCAAGGCTGTATTGCTCCTGTTACTAAACTTTCTGGACCTGGATTAGGTTTAATGTCAAGAAAAGCTTTTATGAAGCTAAAAGCAATTGTTTATAAAGCTTTGGACAATAAAGAAAGTGTTGAATTAATTATCCAATCTTAATTTTAGATTATGAAAAAAATCATTAAAAGAGCAAAAGCTCCCACACCAAAATTTTTCAAAGTGCTTCGAACTATTGGGTTGACATTAGCTGCCGTTGGTGGAACTATTTTAGCTGCTCCAATTGCTTTGCCTGCCATTATAACTACTGTAGGTGGTTATATTGCAGTGGCTGGAGGAGTTTTGTCAGCTGCAAGTCAGCTTACTACAACTGATGACAGCCAATAATCCTACATTGATGGGAACTGCTGGAGGCACGTTTTTAAGTGTCGTACCAAATCTATCTTCAAATGATATTGTAAAAACAGTTATTTTAGCTACTGTTGGAGCTGTTGTAAGTTTTACGATTTCGTTACTGCTTAAAAGCCTAAATAAGAAGCACAAAAAATAAGTTTAGCCCTAGTTGTGGTGACCTTTGGGTTAAACAAAATGAAAGCCAAGTCGTGAGACCTGGCTTTTTTTTATTTACTTATATATCTGTATAAAATAACTCTTCGCATATCATTGATAAGATTTAGATTTTCATGGAAACGTTTTTCGCTTTGTTCCAAAAGTTTTAAAGTTTCGATGTTTTTAACGTGCTCTTTGTGGTCTTTTATCTCTTGGTTGACTTTCATTGAAAATTCTTTTCTAATGTCGTATAAACTCAAAAATGGGATTACTGAACCTTTAAGGAATTGATGCCAAAATTTTGTTTTCCAAAGTGCATAAGCAGTTAAATTGATGGTATCAAAATCAGATTCATTTTCAAAAATGATAACGAAACTGTTTGTAAATGGCTCTTTTTGTGGCTTTCCGCTGTTCATCCCTTTGTTAAGTAGGAATAAATGCGGTTTTGTGTAAATAGTGTCTTTTCTGTGGGTTTTAATGATAAATTTCAGCATAACATCGGCTTTAAAAAATTAGATTAATTTTCAATTTTTTGCGGTGTTTCTTATGAAATGCAGATGTGCCTCGCTACGCTCCGCCCATTAAATTTTTTCAAAAGAAAAAAAGAAAAAAAAGAAAGCCATTCGTCTAGTGGAGGGTTTCAAAAAAGCAAGTTTTTTTAAAAAAATACTACCTGATACATCATCGGTAATCGGGTTATCAAAATCAAAATAGAATGTTTTGCGAAACGGTATAGGTGGAGATTTTTTTTAAAACCCGTAGGGCTTGAACTTGATTTTTTGTAAACCTGGAACTTATCTTTGCTCTCTTTTTTTTATTTATTT
>NZ_DQDX01000163.1:22478-24539 GCF_003525665.1 Flavobacterium sp. | reverse complement strand
TGTTTTTTATAAAATTGCGACCAGCTATTTTATAAAAAATGTATCGAGAACTTAGAACTACAATTCGTTTTTCAAAAGTTCTTAATATACCAAAACCTCAACTCTACTCTACCGTCACTACGAGTGATTTTTATAAAATTGCGACTAGCTATTTTATAAAAAATGACCCGAGGCTTGCCGAATTGAGCTTAGCTAATCGAGAACTTAGAACCACAATTCGTTTTTTCTTTGGTTCTAAAAACACCAAAACCTCAACTTTACCCTACCGTCACTTCGAGTGATTTTTTTAATCAAAAATGCTAATTTTTGATTAAAAAAATAGTATCGAGAACTTAGAACCACAATTCGTTTCCATAGGTTCTCGATACAATTTTCTCTTTCAAAAACTGTCGTTTTTAAAACAGAAAATCACTCGAAGTGACGATGGTATGAACTAGGTGATTCGTTTCCATAGGTTCTACACATACCAAACCTTAACACCATTTTAATGTTTGTAGCATTTATAGAACATGAAACTGTCGTAAATTAGCCATTCACAATAATTCTAATCATTATAAAATGGCTACAAATACAAAAGCATTTGGTACGCAAGCTGCCGATGCACCTTTACTGGAAATGACTATTGAGCGCAGAGCAATTGGCGCAAAAGATATTGAAATTGATATATTATATTGCGGTGTTTGTCACTCTGACTTACATACTGCTAGAAACGATTGGGGTTTTACCTCCTATCCTGCTGTTCCCGGACATGAAATTGTAGGAAGAGTTACCGGTGTTGGTAGTGAAGTTACCAAACTGAAAGTAGGCGATTTGGCTGGTGTTGGTTGCCTTGTAGATTCGTGTCACACTTGTGATAGTTGCAAAAAAGATTTAGAACAATATTGCCTTACTGGTTTTACAGGAACTTACAATTCGCCTGACAAGCATCTTGGTGGAATGACCTATGGTGGATATTCTGAAAAAGTGGTTGTGGATGAACATTTTGTTTTGAAAGTGCCAACCAATTTAGATTTGGCTGCCGTTGCACCTTTATTGTGTGCCGGAATCACAACTTGGTCGCCGTTGCGTCATTGGAAGGTTACTAAAGGTAGTAAAGTGGCTGTAGTTGGCCTTGGCGGATTGGGTCACATGGCTATTAAATTGGCTAAAGGACTTGGTGCTGAGGTGACTTTGTTTTCTAGAACTCCTGATAAAGAAAAAGATGCTTTAGATCTTGGTGCCGATGCGGTGATTATTTCTACAGACGACAAGCAAATGCAATCGGTTGCTGGAAAATTTGACTTGATTATTGATACGGTTCCTTATGTTCATGACATCAATCCGTATATTGCTACTTTGGGAATAAGTGGTACCCTGGTTTTAGTGGGTTATCTTGGTGCATTGGAGCCAATGTTGCAAACCGTTCCTATGATTTTAGGAAGAAAAGCGGTTGCTGGTTCGGTAATTGGTGGTATTGCAGAAACGCAAGAAATGCTCGATTTTTGTGGTGAACACAACATTGTATCTGAAATTGAAATCATCAAAATGCAAGACATCAATGAAGCTTACGAACGTATGCTGAAAAGTGATGTTCGCTATAGATTTGTTATAGATATGGCTTCGCTGAAAGCATAATTTGAAACAAATACATTTTTAAAATTCTAATAGATTCAATGCTTAAGTATTGAATTTACTAGAATTTTTGGTCATAAAAAAAAGGTCGCTAATAATCTTCAATTAAATGAAAGATTAAAAGCAACCTTGTAGCGTTCAAAATTTAAAACATAATTACAATAAACCCCTTAGTCATAATTACATCTAGTGTATCGAACGTATACTGTATTTTAATTTTTTGTTCAAAAAGAAAAAACTAAAAATAACTGCAATAGCTATTACGCTGTTTATATTTTGATTTATAGAAACTTCAGCAGGTTGATTAATACTAGCGATCGTTTCTTTGTTTAATCCATTTGTTACTATATAAAAATATTTAAACACTATACCGAAGGCAAAAAACACATATACTTTTTTAATGAAGTTTGTAGTAATTTTTCTAATCATAGCTTCGCGTTCTTTTTATGA
>NZ_DQDX01000163.1:316-22266 GCF_003525665.1 Flavobacterium sp. | reverse complement strand
TTTTATGAAACAAATTATAAATCCTGATTATTATAGAACAAATATCTCCTTTTTTTGTTGGGTGACAAATCCCAAAGTAATAAGTGGTTTCAAAATAGAACAAGTGATTTAATAGACATAAAATAAAATTTTAGATAACAAGAAAATTAAACAATTCATAAAAAAATGAATGGAATTAGTATTAATTTATTTTATCCAAAAAATCTTTAGTTATTGGTTTTACTTGGAATGATATAATGTTGACGTCGGTACTGGCACGAATAATATCATAATCATCAATTGTTGAGGAAAGTACATATACATGACAATAGTTTTTGAGCTTCTCTGGAAGTTCATTATAGAATTTTAAAAAATCGAAACCCGACATAATGGGCATGTAAATGTCTACAAAGATAATTTGAGGTAAAGCCAGTTCATTGTTTTGATTATCTTGTAAATAATCAAGAGCTTCTTGCGCCTTGGTATAGGCTATGACATTATTTCCAAAATTATTTTTTGTAATCATTCGTGAAGCAATGTATAAATCGATAACATTGTCATCAATGATCATTACATTCTCAAACTTGGTAATGGTTGGCTCAATCATCATTTTAAATTTTTAATAATTATGGTAAAAATAGTACCTACTCCTTTTTGGGATTGAAGTTCAATGGAACCTTGTATGTTTTTAATAGAGTCTTTTACAATATACAATCCTATTCCTGTTCCATCGGTATCACTTGATACACGGTAAAACATATCAAAAATCTTATTGTGGTATTCTTCATCAATACCAACGCCATTGTCTTCTATGGTAATGTGCAACTTCTCGTCTTTAAAAAAGGTGTTAATTTTTATAAATCGATAAACTTCTTCTTTCTTATGGTGCTTAATTGCGTTAGAAATTAAATTCTCTAAAATAGTATTCAGCCTAAGTTGATCAGAGAAAAATGGTTGTGCTTCGGAAAATTCGAAAACAAAATCGATTTCTTTAGCTTGTTGACTGTTTTTTAGACCATTGACTATGGATAAAATGGTTTCGTCAATAGCAATTGGTTCGATGTTTAGATTAACACGGTTGTTTCTAGAATAGCTCAAAATGTTTTTGATGAATTCATCCAGTCTGTTAACGCTGTTTCTAATCATTTGAGCGTGCTCGCGAGTATCTTGCTCTTTGGTTTCTTCTTCTATGAATGAAATTAATCCGAGAACTGATGTAAGTGGCGAACGCAAATCGTGTGAAACGCTATATACAAAACGATCGAGTTCTAGATGGGCTTTTATTAATTCGGCATTTTGTATTTCTAATTGCTCTTCGTTTCTTTTTCGTTCGGTGATGTCCATAACCATTGCCATAGCGCCGATGTATTTATTATCTTCATTGTATAGCGGATTGGCGGATATGGTCGTCCATACTACACTACCCGATTTAGAAATAAATTTGAAAATAAAATGATTAAAATACTTCTCTTTTTGAATCTTCATGAATTCGACTGCTTTCACTTTGACTTTATCACTCATAAAGAAAAAGATGTCTTTACCAATCATTTCTTGAGTAGTATATCCTAATATTTCGGCCATTTTAGAATTGACAAATGTCGTTTTATTGTCGTCATCAATCATCCAAATGCCCTCTTGTGCTGTTTCTACTATTTGACGGTATTTTTTTTCGCTTTTTTCTATTTGCTTTCTTGTCAAAACTTGCTCGGTTACATCATTTCCAAAAAACAATATTCCGTCAATTTCACCAGCACTATCGCGGTGCGCTTGATAAATAAAATTTAGATACGTCTCTACCAAGTTTCCGTCGCCATTGTGGTCAAATTTAATCAGCATTTCGTTGGCCGAAAAGGTAACTCCAGTATTGTAAACGTCGTCTAGAAATTGAAAAATACCTTGCGATTCTAGCTCGGGCAAAACCTCTTTAACCGATTTCCCAATAACGTTGGTTTTCCCAATAAGTTTTAAATAAAGCGGATTGGCTACTTCATATACATGATTTGGTCCTTTTAAAATTCCCATGCAGGATGGCGATTGCTCATACAAATCCATGAAACGTTGTCGTTCAACAAGAACCGCTTTTTGTAAATTCTTTTTAAGCGTTTCATCCCTCCCAATACAATAGACTGTTTTATTCTTTTTATCCCATTTGGCCGACCAAAAGACATGAACAACCGAACCATTTTTATGATGAAATCGATTTTCGAATAAAGTGACAGAAACACCATTTTTAATTCCTAAAAAAGAAGCTAGCGTTTTCTCTCTGTCCTCAGCTACTATAAAGTCTAGAAAGTTTTTACCAATAAGCTCTTTCGGATAATAACCTAAAGTTTTAAATGAAGAAGCATTGATGTGCACAAAATCTCCTTTTTCATTTGTAGAACAGATAACATCTACCGAAGAATCGAGCGTTTTGTTATGACTAGACACTGTTTTTACTAAAGCATTTTCAGTTTTATTTAATTTTTTCTCGGCTTCTTTAAAATGCGTAATATCGTTGTGTTCAATTAATATCAAATCAAGATGGGTTTCTATTCGCTTTGCGCGCATGTAAAAACATCTTTTTTTGGTGGGCGAATTGCATGGATATTCTAAATAAAACTCTTCTGCTTCTCTATCAATAACCTCTTTTATTCCATTAAATGCTTGTATTGCTAAATCATTAGTACTACATGCTGAAATTTTGCAAACGTCAAAATAATTCGCGCCTTCTTCTGTAGCAAAAATATTGGCTCCATTATTTCTACCAAAATTCTTCCAAGCTGTATTGACTTTAATGATAAGACCATCACTATTTATAACAGCAATGTTAGCATTTAGTGCATCTAAAGCAGAAAAATTATACAATTCCATCTCGTTAGAATAACTTAACTGCTCTATAGTGTCATTACTTTTGATCATTTTATGGTCTCCTTTTTTATTGATTCTAGTGCTTTTAAATTACTAATTATTAAAAAATAAGTTATTCTTTTAATTTTATAAATTTATTGAAATCGTCTTGTCGTCGTTTTGCAATTGGTAATGTCACTCTGTTTGAAAGCTCGCAGAAATAACCGTCTTTCTTAGATATTTTAGCGATGTGTCGTAAATTGATTATGTAAGAATGATGAATTCTAAAAAAATAATTAGAATCTAAAATGGTATTGTATTCGCCAAGGTTTCTACAGGACATTAGCTTTCTGCCATCAGTAAGATGAAAATTGGTGTATTTACCATCGGCTTGACAAAAAATAATATCTTTCATCTGAATCAACTCAATTTTATCTACTGAAGAAATGGCAACATAATCAACATTTGGTGCACTAGAGTTAATAGAATTGATAACCTTAATTTTTTGTTCTTGATAAATTCGCTCCATCTCAAGTAGTTTAATCGACTTGTAAATACTTTTAATAATGCTATTAAAAGTTATTGGCTTGATTATAAAATCCACCGCATTATATTTAAATGCTACTAAGGCATTGGTTACATCCGATGAAATAAAAATTAATTTTGGGAGATTGAATTCTAAAGTACTCAGCAATTCAAAAAAGTAATGATCCTCAAAAGAAATGTCTAAAAAAACAACATTTGGTCTTAAACTTTTAATCTGCTCCACTCCACTTTCAATAGTTGAAGAACATCCCAATAATGCAATTATCATCGTATTTTCTTCTTCAAATTTTTTCAGGATTTGAATAGAATCAGCTTCGGTTGAAATAACAATCGCATTGATAGTAACTGTGGCCGGTATGTAATTATTTAAATGTATAATAGGATTGTATTTTTTTTTAGTAAAAAACCAACTTTAACAAAACTAAAACTATAGTTATAATTAAGAGCTAAAGGAATTGGTTTTTAATAAATGAAATTAATAAGTGTGTCGTAACTTGACATAACTGAAAAAATAACATTCTAACTAAATATTAAAGAAATAAAATTTGCGAGTAAAATTTAATTGCAAGCACGATTCTCAAAAAAAAACAGAAAGAAAAAGATTGGTAATAATCTAAAAAAAATGACTATTAAATATCAAATTTGGACTCAACCACTCTAACCAAGTACTGTGCCATGTATCGACTAAAAGCACATTTTAACGCTAATTGGCAAAATAAAATAGCTTTTAATAGCTTTAATACTACATTCAGTAATACAAAACGTCATGACAATAAAAAAATGTCATGAAAAAAGTGAAAATAGATAGGTTTAGGTGCTTTTTACTGAGAATTCAATAAACACAACGTAAAATTCCTACTTCTTTTTATGAATAATGAATTTTTGAAGTTAAATTTTAAAGTCAATTTGAAAGGTAAAAAGAACATCTGATTTGTAGTACTCGTTCTCATTTTTTGCAGAAAACATTCTACACGCTAAAACCAAAAATAGTATAATCTTCGTATATTATTAAAACGATACAAAATGACCGCATTAGAAACAAAAAACGACATTATTTATTTTGACAAAAAATTTGGCTACATAACAGATAATCAATTAATTATCACAAAAGGCGCTTCCAAAAATAAGGTTTACATCGACTCTATTAAAAGAGTAAACCTTTTTAAAAGTAGAGTATTCTTGAGTAACTTAGTTTGTTTTTTGGCTAGTTCGTCACTCCTATTGTATGTTTACTTCTATTTGAAATCTAATAAAAATATATTTTTCTACGGTCTAATTGCAATTGGATTGTTATTGCTGGTGTATTCCTTTATTCACAAATTCTATATTTACAGATTAGTGATTAAAGAAAATAACGATGCAGTTGTTGAAATAAAAACAACGCAAATTAATAGAGATCAAATAAAAGATTTTTATAAAACTATTTTAAAGAAAATCCCTAAAACATAATGTTTTAGGGTTGCGCTACTTCGCCTTCCCAATTCATGAAACCACCTTCAAGATTGTAGGCGTTTTCAAAACCCATTTGCTTCATAATGCTGCAAGCTTGAGCACTTCTTCCGCCAGCTTTACAGTAAACATAGTAGTTTTTAGATTTGTCTAATTCTTCTAACTTATAAATAAACCCTTGTCCTTTATAAATATCGTTTAAAATGGCTCCAGGGATAATTCCTTCATTCCATTCATCATCAGTTCTTACATCTAGAATTACTGCATTTGTATCGGCTTCTAATTGCGAAGCCCACTCTTGTTGTGATAGATTCATTGTTTTAAATTTTTATCAAAAATAGCAATTCCTTTGAAACTCGTTAAGATAAATTAACAAAAAAATAACAGTACAGTTGTATATACAAATAAAAAAGTATTTACATTTGTACCTACAAATATGACAACTACGAATATGAGAATTGAGGAGATAATAAAATCTAACGTTACATTGAGTGATTCTAAAAAAATCATCCTTAATGTTATGTATACTCACAACGTTATTGGAGATAAATTTAGTGAGATTTTAAAACCACATGATTTATCATCAGAACAATATAACGTATTGCGAATTTTACGCGGTCAAAAAGGTTTGCCAGCCAATATGTGCGTCATTCAAGAACGAATGATTGCCAAAAACAGCAACACTACCCGATTGATTGACAAATTACTTCTGAAAGATTTAGTTACTAGAGAAGTTTGCCCTGACAATCGCAGAAAAATTGAAGTTCAAATCACTCAAAAAGGACTAGACTTACTAAACTATCTAGATCCGATGGTAGTTGAACATGAGAATTATTTTTCTTCCAATTTAGATCCAGAAGAAGTAGTACAATTAAACAATTTATTAGAAAAATATAGACAATTAAAATAAATAACTATGAGTAATTTTATACAAGATGCCAACTGGCGTTATGCAACCAAGAAATTTGATGCCACTAAGAAAGTATCAAACGAAGATTTAGATACACTAAAAGAAGCAATACGATTATCATCGTCTTCTTACGGATTACAACCTTATAAAGTAATTTTTGTTGAAAATCCAGCATTAAGAGCGCAATTACAACCAGTTTCATGGGGACAAACTCAAATAGTTGATGCTTCGCACTTAATTGTTTTTGCTAATGTTACTAATATTGGCGAAACTGAAATTGATGCTTATTTCAAAAATCTAACAGAAACAAGAAACATTCCAATGGAAGCGCTTCAAGGTTATGCCGATTTTATGAAATCAAAAATCACATCATTATCAGAAGAAGCTAGAAACATCTGGACTTCAAAACAAACGTATTTGGCACTTGGAAATCTTTTAAATGCTGCAGCAGAATTAAAAATTGATGTTACACCAATGGAAGGTTTCGAACCAGAACAATACAACGAAATACTAGGATTGAAAAAGCTAGGATTAAACGCGTCTTTAGTAGCGCCAATTGGTTACCGTCATGAAGAAGATGCAACCCAACACTATGTTAAAGTACGTAAATCAAACGAAGAATTATTTCTAAATTTATAATCAATAAACTAAATTAAAATTAAAACAATGAAAAATTTAAAGACAATTGCAATCGCAGCATTAGTAGTTTTAAGCACTACCTTAACTACAGCTCAAAACAAAAAAATCGATCTGAAAAAAAGTAGCATTGCATGGGTTGGAAAAAAAGTTACAGGACAACACAATGGTACAATTAACTTCTCTAGCGGTACTTTAGTATTCAAAGGTAAAGCATTAAAAGGTGGTGAATTTGTAGTTGATATGAACTCAATTAACACTACTGACTTACAAGCTGGTAAAGGAAAAGAAAAATTGGATGGTCACTTAAAAGCTGATGATTTTTTTGGTGTTGAAAAATACCCAACTGCTAAATTAAAAATCACTAATTTATCTGGAAAAGGAAACGGTTTATACAAAGTAACTGCCGACTTAACAATTAAAGAAGTAACTGCTCCAGTAACATTTGACTTAACTATAAAAGGTAACGCAGCAACTGCAGCTTTCAATGTAGACAGAACTAAATATGACATCAAATACAAGTCTAAAAACTTCTTCGAAAACTTAGGAGATAACGTAATTTCAGACGAATTTGAATTATCTGTGAACTTAGTGTTCTAATAAAAAAATAAAATTGCTATGAACAAAGAAACCTTAGAGAAATCTTTAAGGTTTTTTTTGTTATTTTGCCTTATGAAAAACTTGGTTCTCATTGATAATTACGACAGCTTTACCTTTAATTTAGTTCATTATTTTGAAGATTTAAATTGCAATGTTACTGTATTGCGAAACGATGAATTTGAACTTAAAGAGCTAGAAAAATACGACGCGATTGTTCTTTCTCCTGGACCCGGAATTCCCTCAGAAGCAGGCTTATTAAATGAAGTAATACAAAGCTATGCTTCAACTAAAAAAATACTCGGAATCTGTCTTGGTCAGCAAGCTATTGGCGAAGTATTTGGTGGATCACTTATCAATTTAGAAAAGGTGTATCATGGCGTTTCATCCAAAATTACTATCACCGTTCAAGACGAACTTCTTTTTAAAAATCTACCACAACAACTTGAAGTTGGACGTTACCATTCTTGGGCAATAAATCCAACTGATTTTCCCGATTGCCTAGAAATTACATCCTTGTCTGAAAACGGCGAAATCATGTCTATAAGACACAAAATCTACAATGTAAAAGGCGTTCAATTTCATCCAGAAAGCATTTTGACGCCAGCTGGAAAAACCATTTTATCCAATTGGGTGAACGAATAAATTCCTAAATTCTATAGTTCTCACGTGCCAAATAGATTGTACTGCTTGATTTACATTCAAAAACTAATACTTTATATAAATACACTCAATATCTTGAATATTAATTTTTTAAATATTCACTATAGATAAATACTATTGCGTTTTTAATGTTAAAATTACGTTAATAAAAAACTAAACAACTGTTTAACTTAAACAATTGTTTAATTTTGTTCTTGTTTTAAAATCATAGAATGAAATGGAATTTAACGATAAACAAATAGAAATTCTTAATGTTGCCGAACGGCTGTTTGCAGAGGAAGGATTTGACGGAACTTCAGTAAGAGACATCGCAAAAAAAGCCAACATTAATGTTGCAATGATATCCTATTATTTTGGTTCGAAAGAAAAACTTTTGGAAGCTGTAGTTATTCATAGAATTGGGACTATGAAACTGCGATTGGAAAACCTTTTACAAGAAGACTCCACTCCTATTGAAAAAATTGAAAAACTGGTTGTGTATTATATTAATCAAATTAATGCCAACAGAAGTATTTATCAAATACTACATTTTGAATTGTCGACCAAGAAACGCGAAATCAATACTGATGCTTTTACCGAAGTTAAGAAAAACAATCTCAAGGTAATGGAGAGCATCGTTAAAGAAGGACAACTTCAAGGCATATTTCAACCTAATATAAACATTGCATTGCTTTCGCCAACTATCATTGGTTCGCTTATCTATTTCCACATGAACAAACCTTTGTATGTAGATTTATTCGATTTAAAAACCGATGAAGCATACGAAAACTACATTGAAACCACGTTAACGCAACACATTCAAAAAACAATAAAAGCACTCCTACTATATGAAAATTAAGTATTTACTACTAAGTCTACTTTTTCTCACGGTTTCAAAAATTGATGCCCAAGAGAAAAGAAAAATGTCTTTGAAAGAAGCTATTTCATTGGTTATTACAAACAGTAACGAGGTTGCATTGGCAAATACTAGAGTAAAAACATCACAACTCGAAATGGAAACTGTGAAGAACAATAAATATCCTAGCGCAACAATTTCTGGGCAATACCTTCGCTTAACCAGTGCTAATGTAAAATCCAATCTTGGTTCGGGAAATTCAGATCCTAATGCAGCACCATCAACTTCTCCTGAAGTGAGTCAGCTGATTCTTGGTCAAGCCAATGTTTCGATGCCTATTTTTAGTGGATTTAAAATCAAAAACAGCATTCAAGCTTCAGAGAATTTGTTCAAATCAGAAACTTTTAAAGCATCACATACTAAAGAACAACTAGCATTAGAAGTTGTTGAATTGTTTGCCGGATTGTATCAAGCGCAAGAAACCGTAAAATTATTTGAAGAAAATTTAAAAAGCGCACACCAACGCGCCACCGATTTTTCTGCTATGGTCGACAACGGATTGCTTGCAAGAAACGACTTATTGAAATCGCAATTGCAAGAATCTAACATTCAGCTTTCGCTTGATAATGCGTTGAAAAATGTAACTATCATCAACTATCAATTGGTTACACTTTTAAAATTACCCGAAAATACTAGCATTGATATCGATATTGAAGCGGTAAAAAATGATATGGCACAAACGCAATTGCTGACACTTAACGCTCAAAGAAACGATTTGGAAGCGCTTAATTTTCTAGAAAAAGCATCCGAATCGAATATTAAAATTGCAAAAAGTGGTTATTATCCATCAATTGCACTAGTTGGTGGTTACATTGCATTCGATTTAAAAGACGTACTTTCTGTAAACAATGCCATGAATTTTGGAGTTGGATTGAGCTACGACTTAGCTTCGATTTTCAAAAACGGTAAAAACGTAAAATTAGCACAAAGCAAAACAGAACAATCGAAACATGCCATTGCTATTTTATCGAATAAAATTAAAGAAGAAACTCATGAAGCTCAAGAAAACTACAATTTATCTTTAAAACAAAACAAGGTTTATAGTTTGGCCGTAGAACAATCTGAAGAAAATTACAGAATTGTGAAAGACAAATACGATAACAGTTTGTCAACTACAAACGATTTATTGGAAGCTGATGTGCTTCAATTACAAAGTAAAATAAACCTAGCGCTTTCTCAAGCAGACATTGCCTTGAAATACTATCAATTGCAATTTGCTTCAGGAAAATTAATCAACTCATTCAACTTATCTACAAAATAAAATCTCATGGAAAAGAAACAAACCAATAAGAAATTCATTCTAATTTTTGCTGCCTTTATAGTAATTGGAGGAATTTATGGAACGTATAAATACATGCATTCCTTAGCTCATGAAGCTACTGATGACGCACAGATTGAGAAAAATATGAATCCGATAATTCCAAGAGTTGCTGGGTATGTAAACAAAGTCTATGTAAAAGACAACGATTTTGTAAAAAAAGGCGATACTCTATTTACCATTGACAACAGCGATTATGCTATAAAAGTACAAGAAGCCGAAGCCGCTTTAATTGCCGCTCAAGGAAGTTTTGAAGTTTCTAAAGCCGATATTGGAACTTCACAAGCCAATGTTTCGGTATCGAATGCCAACGAACAATCATCACTTGGAAGTATAGAAACGGCTAAAATTAGATTAAATAGAGCTGCAAATGATTTTGAACGTTACAGCAATTTGTATAAAAATAAATCGATAACCAAACAACAATTTGAACAAGCCGAAGCTGCTAAACTAGAAGCACAAAGCCAATTGAAAATTCTTCAAGAACAACAAAAATCTACTGCTTTTCAAAAAACCGTTGCTGCTTCAAGAACTACAGTTTCTAGCAAGCAAGCCGATGTTGCTTCAGCCAATATCAAACGAGCTCAAGCGGTTTTAGACGCAGCAAAACTAAATCTAAACTACACTGTGGTTACCGCTGCAATTGACGGACAGATTTCTAAAATTTCAATTCAACCAGGACAATTTTTGCAACCAGGACAATCGTTATTTTACATCATCAACAACAACGAAGCTTGGGTTGTAGCCAATTTTAAAGAAACTCAATTAAACAAAATGGTTGTTGGACAAAAAGTAACTGTAAAAGTGGATGCTTATCCAGACACAGAATTCAACGGAACTGTAGCCAGTTTTTCGCCTGCAACAGGTTCTAGATTTTCTATTTTGCCTCCAGATAATGCTACAGGTAACTTTGTAAAAACCATTCAGCGTTTGCCAGTTAAGATTTCTTTGGATGCCACTAATGATGTAGAAAAAGTAAAACTATTACGTCCAGGAATGAATGTAGATGTTGATGTACATATCAAATAATATTTGAGGTACTATCATTATTTGAAATTAAAAATTTAAAATTAAAATGGCAACACCACAAGCAGACGATTTAGTAGAATACGGCTACAGAAGAGTTATTATTACGATAACTGCTGTAATGTGTGCTTTGCTAGAAATTGTAGACACAACCATTGTAAATGTCGCTCTAACCAATATGCGAGGAAGTCTTGGCGCAACATTAACCGATGTGGCTTGGGTAATTACCGCTTATGCCATTGCAAATGTAATTGTGATTCCGATGACGAGTTGGTTATCACAACAATTTGGTCGTAGAAATTACTTTGCCGTATCGATTATTATTTTTACAGCAGCATCATTTCTCTGCGGAAATGCTTCTAATATATGGGAATTGGTAGCCTTTAGATTTGTTCAAGGTCTAGGTGGTGGTGCACTTTTGGTTACAGCTCAAACTATAATTACCGAAAGTTATCCAGTTGCAAAACGCGGAATGGCACAAGCAATTTACGGAATGGGAGTTATTGTTGGTCCTACTCTTGGTCCGCCATTGGGTGGCTATTTAGTAGAACATTTTTCTTGGCCTTATATCTTTTACATCAATATTCCGCTAGGAATTATTGCTACACTTTTAACGTTGGCTTTTGTAAGAAGTCCAAAATACGGCGAAAAATTGAAAGCCAATCAAGTCGATTGGTTGGGAATTATTTTCTTGGCATCGTTTATTGGTTCGTTACAATTTGTGTTGGAACATGGTCAGCAAGACGATTGGTTCAACAATAATTTAATTGTTACTTTAAGCATTGTTTCTGTTTTTGGATTACTCGCATTCATCTGGCGCGAACTAACGTACAAACATCCAATTGTAAATCTTACAGTCTTGAAAGATGGGAATTTACGAATTGGAATTTTGATGGGATTCATCCTTGGTTTTGGGTTGTATGGCTCTACTTTAGTTATTCCAATTTACACACAATCGGTATTGGGTTGGACCGCTACAGATGCAGGTTTGCTTTTAATTCCGGGTTCGATAACAACGGCAATTATGATGCCTTTTGTGGGTAAGATGATTCAAAAAGGTATTCCGCAAGGCTATATGGTTGGTGCCGGATTTTTGGTATTTTTCCTATTCACTTTTTGGATGCACAACATAATGACACCAGATACTGGAGTAGAGCATTTCTATTGGCCGTTAATCTTAAGAGGAATTGGTTTGGGATTATTATTTGTACCAATAACCACACTTTCATTATCAACTTTAAAAGGAAGAGAAATTGGCGAAGGTGCCGCTTTTACAGGAATGTTCCGTCAACTTGGTGGTTCTTTTGGAATTGCCATTATCACCACATTTATAACCCGATTTAGTCAAGAACACAGAGCCAATTTGGTTTCACATCTTGATGGAAGTCGATTTGAAGTGCAACAGCGCATTCAACAATTGCAACAAGGATTTATGTCTAAAGGATTTACATCAAATGAAGCACTACAAAAAGCGCATCAAGTAATTGATTTTTCGGTCATGAAACAAAGTACCGTTTTATCTTATATGGACATTTTTATGTATTTAGGAATCATGTTCTTGTGCTGTATTCCGATAATATTTTTAATAAAACGTGGCAAAAACAAGATTAATCCTGCCGATGCCATGCACTAAATTTTGATTGGTTTAAATTTTAGTTTAAAAACTCTGATACTATGTATTGGAGTTTTTTTTATTTTAAACCAAAACAAAAACTTATTAACAACTTTGTTAAATAATAAAAAATAATAATTATATTTGATTGATTACTAATAGTTTATTAACCATAAATTAATATATCATGGGACTTTTTGGCAACAATGATAAGAAGATTATCCAAGAACTTTGTAAGAAAAGTGAAGATATTGGAAAAGACATTTCTAATGAAATTGATGAGTTATTAGACGAATTATCATCAGAATATGATGAAAACCGCAAAGTTGTAAGCGAATTCACTGATTTTGTTGATGAGTTAAAATTAAAATTAAGCCCAGACGATGCTTCCAAACTTCAAGAATTCTCGAATAGGTTAACTAAAGTTAAACGTTGTGCTAAGAAAGGTGTAGAAGCTATGCGCGAATTAGCACGCGATCAACGCAAAGCCACTCGCGAAACCATCAGAGAATACCAAGAATATTTGTACGCGTAGTTTATCTGGTGAAAACCAATTTATTTCCGTTACTTAGATTGCTATCAAAGGCATATCCTTCGTAGTTAAAACCTTTTAAATCATCAATAGTTTCGGCATTGGTGTCGATAATGTAGCGTACCATCATTCCTCTCGCCTTTTTGGCAAAAAAGCTAATTATCTTTAATTTTCCGTCTTTGTAATCTTTAAATTCTGGAGTGATTACTGGAACTTTAAGTTTCTTTACATCAACAGCATCAAAATATTCGTTACTAGCCAAATTCACAAACAATTCGTCATTAGATAATTCTGAGTTTAATTCTTTGACAATAATGGGTTTCCAAAACTCATACAAGTTTTTGTTTGTTCCAATTGGTAATTTGGTTCCCATTTCTAAACGATATGGCTGAATTAAATCAAGTGGTTTCAATAAACCATACAATCCCGATAGAATTCGGAGTTTATCTTGAAGTTTATCAATTTGTTCTTCTGACAATGAATAAGCATCCAAACCAATATAGACATCACCACTAAAAGCATAAATCGCTTGACGACCATTTTCAACCGTTATTTCGGATACATTTCTCGTTTGATTTCGGTTCCAATTTAAATCGGCCAATTTATCTGAAATCGACATTAAGTCCATTAACTCATTTGGTTTTTTCTTTTTTAGAACTTTATCAATAGCTAATGATTGTTTTTGAAAACCATATTCTGTGTAAGAAGTTACAGGTAATTGAGTTTCAAAATCTAGTGACTTGGCTGGAGAAATAACAATTTTCATTTATATAATTTTAATGTTCAAATTTACAAATTACTTTATATAATGTAATAAAAACTATATCTTAAAATCTATCTTGCAATAAATTTACTTGATTATAGAATAGTAACATAGTGATTTTTAATTTTATTAATTTAATGTTTTTGATATGCAAAAATACATTTTACTCCTACTACTAATTGTGATGGCATCGTGCAAAAGCAAAAGCCCAAATTCTGGTTCAGAGACCAAAGAAGCCTATTCTCGTTATGTAAAAATGGATTTCAAAGAAGTAAATTCGGCAAAGAAAAATAGAGCTTACGATTTAGGAAAACGTCTTTTGGAAACGTGCAACACCTCCAAATTCAAATCATTCTCGAAAGATGAGGCAACAGAAAGTGTCATTAAAAACGCCACTATAGAAAAAATCTCAAAAACTTGTCAGAAGATTATCATGAGAAACGGAAAGTTCATCGACTTGCAATTATCCGAAGTGATTCATGATGTAGAAACCGATGATTATCTTTTTAAATACAAAATTCAATACGAGAAAAAATACTTTGAACGCGAACTAAATGTCAAAATAAATAAAGACGGAAAAGTTGCGGCTATGAGTACGAAAGAATTGGCTAAAAAACCGATGTGATTTAAAACCTAAGTTGTAACGAACTTGTTAGGTTTTTTTTTTGTAAATAAAATCCTAAATTTGAATCTTGTAAGATTTTTTTATTTAACTTTATTTTAAACAACAACAAATAAAACTATTATGGCAAACAACTAAACTGATGAAAAATATTCTAACCATATTTATATTTTTCATAGTGGGAAATATAAATGCACAGATAATACCTATTCCCAACGCAAATTTTAAAGCCAAGTTGTTGCAAGCTGATATTAATAATACTATAGCTTTGTCAAATGATCTTGCTGCTTCCATTAAAATTGATATAAATAATAATGGTGAAATAGAGCAAAGCGAAGCTTTACTGGTTTATTCATTAAATGTGAGTAATTCAAATATTTCCTCCTTGCAAGGACTAAGTTATTTTACTAATCTAGTTGAACTTTATTGTAACAATAATCAATTAGCAACTCTTGATGTTTCATCAAATGTTAATTTACTTTTTATAAATTGTAAAAACAATTTTCTAACCACAATAGATACATCTTCAATAAACGATTTAGCATTTGGTATAAACTGTGAAAATAATTTATTAACATCACTAAATTTGAAAGGTATTGGAAGCACTTTTAATTATGCTTTTAATGCATTATCCTATGGCTATAATCCAAATTTAGAATATATTTGTATTAATAGTTATGTTGATATCTCAAACCCATTTTCTTTGTATGGTTACATTCAGGATTATAACTCTGCTGCATCACTCTCAAATTGTGTTGTAAACTCTTATTGTTCTTTCGCACCTGGAGGAACTTACTACACTATTCAAGGTAATACCAAATACGACCAAGCCAATAATGGCTGTGATGTAAGCGATACTAATTATGCCAATTTAAAAATCAATTTAACAGATGGAACAAACTCAGGAACTGTTATTGCAAATAGTAGCGGTAATTATACACTTCTTGTTTCAGCAGGAACACATACTTTGAATCCCGTTTTAGAAAACCCAAGCTATTTTACAATTTCTCCAAGTACAACAAATGTAACCTTTCCTACCACAGCAAGCCCTTTTACTCAGAATTTTTGTATCAGTCCCAATGGTGTTCACAACGATTTATCAATTGAGTTAATTCCACTAAATAATGCAAGACCAGGTTTTGATTCTCTGTACAAAATAAAATATAAAAATAAAGGTACACAAACACAATCAGGTACTGTAAATTTTACTTTGCAAGATGCAGTTCAAGATGTGGTTGCTACAAATCCATCACCAACAACATCAGTTTTAAATACGCTATCATGGAGTTTTACTAATTTATTACCTTTTGAAACTAGAGAAATTAGCATTTTATTAAATGTAAATTCTTCTGTAGAAACACCAGCAGTAAATAGCGGCGATGTGTTAAGTTTTTCTTCTACAATTGTTGGTCTAACCGATGAAACTCCAACAGACAATAGTGTTGAAGTCAATCAAATTGTTGTAAACTCATTCGATCCAAATGATAAAGCATGTTTAGAAGGAACTACAATTAGTCCAACAAAGATTGGAGATTATGTACATTACAGGATTCGTTTTGAAAACTCTGGTACTGCCAATGCACAAAATGTTGTTGTAAAAGATGTAATTGATACTACAAAATTTGAGATTTCTACTTTACAATTTGTTGATAGTTCACATTCATGCATCACTAAAATTTCTAATGGCAATAAAGTAGAATTTATTTTTGAAGGAATAAATCTTCCATTTAATGACGCTAATAATGATGGTTATATTGTTTTCAAAATAAAGTCGAAAAACACTTTAGTAGTTGGAAACCAAATTACAAATAATGCCAACATTTATTTTGATTATAACGCACCAATTGCAACAAACACTGCAACATCAACGTACCAAGCTTTAAATAATGTTGATTTTGATTTTGGTAATTATTTTACACTATCTCCAGTTCCAGCGAAAGACTTTTTAAATATTACAACTAAGCAACAAGTTGCGATAAAAAGTATATCAGTTTACAACATGCTTTGTCAATTAGTTCAAACTTTTATAAATCCATCAAATGCTATTGATGTTTCTAATTTAAAATCAGGAAGCTACATTTTAAAAATGACAACTGAAAATGGCGTTTTAAGTAGCAAGTTTTTGAAAGAGTAAAAAGTATTCATAATAAAACAAAAACCTCCAAAACGATTAAATTTTGGAGGTTTTTTTATATGAATTTGTATCTAACTAGAAAACAAACATTGCTCTTTCGCTCATCATTTCGTTTACTTCATCAGCAACTTGCTCAATAACCGATTCGTCTGTATGATTCATTAAAACTCTGTCGATGAATTCTACAATCGTTTCCATATCTTCTTCTAACAATCCACGTGTAGTAATTGCTGGCGTTCCAACACGAATTCCAGAAGTTACAAAAGGTGATTTATCATCAAATGGAACCATGTTTTTGTTTACAGTAATTTCGGCTTTAACTAAGGCGTTTTCTGCCTCTTTACCAGTAATATTTTTGTTACGCAAGTCAATCAACATCATGTGATTGTCTGTTCCACCAGAAATTAAATTGTAACCTCTTTTATTGAATGCTTCTGCCATTGCTTTTGCATTTTTTTGTACTTGCATTGCATATCTAAAGAATTCGTCAGTTAGACATTCTCCAAACGCCACTGCTTTTGCAGCGATAATGTGCATTAATGGTCCGCCTTGATTTCCTGGGAAAACTGCTAAATCTAATAAAGAAGACATCATTCTGATTTCACCTTTTGGAGTAGTTAACCCAAACGGATTTTCAAAATCTTTACCCATCATAATCATTCCGCCTCTTGGTCCGCGTAATGTTTTGTGAGTTGTAGTAGTTACAATATGACAATGCGGCATTGGATCATTCATTAATCCTTTAGCAATTAATCCAGCTGGATGCGAAATATCGGCTAAAAGTAAAGCTCCAACAGAATCAGCAATTTCTCTAAAACGAGCAAAATCCATATCACGACAGTAAGCAGAAGCTCCGGCGATAATTAATTTTGGTTGTTCTTTGGTAGCAATAGCTTGAATTTTATCGTAATCAAACTGACCTGTTTCTGGTTCAACACCATAAAAACTTGGAGAGTATAATTTTCCAGAAAAATTTACTGGAGAACCGTGCGTTAAATGTCCACCATGAGATAAATCGAAACCTAAAATTTTATCACCAGGTTTTAAAATTGCCGAAAAAACTGCGGTATTTGCTTGTGAACCCGAATGCGGTTGCACGTTAACATATTCAGCTCCAAATAATTGTTTGGCTCTATCAATTGCAATTTGTTCTACAATATCTACCACTTCACATCCGCCATAATAACGTTTACCTGGATAACCTTCGGCATATTTATTTGTTAAACATGATCCTGCTGCTTCCATTACCTGGTCGCTAACAAAATTTTCAGAGGCAATTAGCTCTATTCCATGTATTTGTCTATCTTGTTCGTCAAGAATCAAGTCAAAAATTTGTTCGTCGCGTTGCATTTTTTTTGGATTTTTGTTAAAAACTCCTCAAAATTACGAAATATGTTTGTCAAATAAATCTTAAATGATATATTTGATTACAAATTTTTCAACAACAAATCAACAAATATACTATGCCGCATTTTGCTAATAATCCTGCTAAAAAATCATGGATAGAAGTTTCTAAAGATTCTGATTTTCCAATTCAAAATATTCCTTTTGGGGTTTTCATAACCAAAGATGACGTGATCACCATTGGAACACGAATTGGCGATAGCGCCATTGATATGGGAGCTTTGCAACAGCTGGGTTACTTTGAAGGTATCGAACTAACAGACGATATGTTTATGCAAGATACTCTTAATGATTTTATTTCTGATGGTAAGAAGACATGGCGATTAGTAAGAAATAGACTTTCTGACTTATTTGACGAAAACAATCCAAAACTTAGAGATAACAAAAGCCATCGCGATGTGATAATCTTCAATATAAGCGATATTGAGATGCTCTTACCTGTTCAAATAGGTGATTACACCGATTTTTATTCTAGTAAAGAACATGCAACCAATGTTGGGAAAATGTTTCGTGATCCAGAAAATGCATTGTTGCCAAACTGGCTTCACATTCCTGTAGGTTATCACGGAAGAAGTTCTACGATAGTTCCATCTGGAATTCCGGTTCACAGACCAATGGGTCAAACATTACCAAACGGCGAAACAACTCCAGTTTTTGGACCATCTAGATTGGTAGATTTCGAATTGGAAACTGCTTTTATCACAACAGATGCCAACGTTATGGGCGAAAATATTCCGGTGAATGAAGCCGAAGATTATATTTTTGGTATGGTTTTATTGAACGATTGGAGCGCGCGTGACATGCAAAAATGGGAATATGTGCCACTTGGACCATTCTTGGCTAAGAATTTTGCATCGTCTATTTCGCCTTGGATTGTGACCATGGATGCGCTTGAACCTTTTAGAGTTAAAGGACCAAAACAAGAGCCAACGCCACTTCCCTATTTGCAACAAAAAGGAAAGCATGCTTATGATATTAATTTAGAGGTTTATATCGAACCAGAAAATGCTGAAGCGACTTTGGTATCTAAATCAAATTTTAAATATATGTATTGGTCTATGAGTCAGCAATTGACACATCATACTTCTAATGGATGTCGTGTAAATTCTGGCGATATGATGGGTTCTGGAACTATATCTGGACCAACAAAAGACAGTTTTGGATCGATGTTGGAATTGACTTGGGGTGGAAAAAATCCGATAAAAATGAATGACGGAAGCGAACGTAAATTTATTAACGATAATGATACAGTAACGATGAAAGGCTTTTGCCAGAATAGTTCGGTGAGAATTGGTTTTGGTGAAGTTTCCAGCAAGTTATTACCGACGTTTGTTAGAAAATAATTTCGTTTAAATTTAAAATTAATCTTTACTGATGGGTTAATCCCGAAGCTTCGGGACAGATAGAAGTGAATAGCTCCCGATTTTTCATCGGGACTTGAAACGAATAGCTGGAGTAGCTTCTAAAAAAACTGAAAACTTTATGAAGAAAATTACTTTATTATTGGCTTTTTTACTTGTACTTTCTAGTTGTGCGAAACGTGAAACGCGCAATATGCTGACTAGTGGCGACTATGATGGCGCGATAATTAATGCGGTAAACGGCTTGCAAGGCAACAAAAATGCTAAGGGAAAACAAGATTATGTGTACATGCTTGAGGAAGCTTTTGCGAAGGCAAGTGAACGCGATTTAAGAAATATTGCAACTTGGTTTAAAGATGCCAATCCAAGAAATTTGGAGCAAATTTATGATACTTACATCAATTTAAATAAGCGTCAAGAAATGATTCGTCCGTTGTTGCCGTTGAAGTTATTGAAAGAAGGTCGTGATGCAAAGTTTCCGTTTAGTGATTATTCGGATCAAATTGTGAGTAGTAAAAATGCGTTGGCAAAATATTTATACGATAATTCTAAAGCACTTTTAGCAACTAAAGATAAGATGAGTTTTCGTCGTGCGTATGATGATTTGGTGTATTTGAATCAGTTGAGTCCTAATTTTAAAGATGTATCACAACTTATTGAAACCGCAAAATTTAAAGGTACTGATTTTGTAAATGTTTATACCAAGAATGAAACCAATATGGTAATTCCAGTGCGTTTACAAGACGATTTGTTGGATTTTAGTACTTATGGATTGAACGATAAATGGACGGTTTATCACAGCAATAAAGTGAAAGGAATTGATTATGACTACGGAATGATTGTGAACTTTCGTCAAATAAATATCTCTCCAGAACAGGTAAAAGAGAAAGAATTTCAGAAAGAAAAACAAATTAAAGATGGTGTAAAAAACCTTATTGATGCCAACGGAAATGTAGTAAAAGACAGTTTAGGAAATCCGATAAAAGTAGATAATTTTAAAACGGTTAGTATTAGTATTTATGAATTTGCTCAGTTTAAAGCCTGCCAAGTTACTGCGAAAGTTGATTATATTGACTTTAAAAGCAATCAGTTGATTGACACTTTTCCTTTAGCGAGTGAATTTACTTTTAACCATATTTATTCAAGATATAAAGGAGATAAACGTGCATGTGAGCAAGATTACTATCCTAATTTTGATAGACGTGCAGTTCCTTTTCCAAGTAACGAACAAATGGTTTATGATACTGGTGAAGACTTAAAAGGAAAATTGAAAACTATTATTTCTAGAAATAAGTTTAGAAAAATATAGTTTAAAAACTAAATAAATAAACAGGTTTGTTGATTGAAACTGCAATTGAAGTTTTTGTTAGCAAACCTGTTTTTTTGTTTCTATGGAATAAATTATACGAATTTCTGTAACGATTGTGCATCAATACTATCATGCGAAGCATCATAAATAGATTTTCCGTCTTGAATCACAATCAGTTGTGGCGATTGATGATAAACGTCAAATTTGCTAGCAATTTCATTGGAAACATCACGGTGATTTAGTAAATCTAAAAAGTACGGTGTGACTTTATCTTGCAAATCAAATTCTTTTTCAAATTGTTTCAACGCCATTCTGCTGATACTACAACGCGTACTGTGCTTGAAAATCAAAACAGGTTTTCCAGCAGATTCAGTTACAACTTGATTCAAATCATCAACATTGGTTAACATTCTCCAATCTACTTTAGACGCTTTATTTTCTTCGTCTTGACTTCCAAATATATTTTTAAACAAACTCATATCACTTAGTAATTACGTTCAATTGATTTTGCAAAATTACGGCATCTGAATCTAATTTATGCTTTTTTAGAAAGGCTATTAATAATTTTAACCTTTTGGCATCGTCAAATTTTAAATTCCATGATAATTTTGCCAAACAAACAGAACATAATGCATTAGGTTTGGCATCCGATTCATAAATATGATTTACGCCATTCATCAAGCAAACAGCATTAATACAATGATTTACCGATAACATGTGGGTAATTTCATGTGTGGAAGTTTTTATAATTCTATTTAAGCACTGCGAATAATTAGATGCAGAAAGCGTATCCTCAGAAAATCTATAAATCGACGAAACACCAGTTCGTTTTGTGTAACTAGCTAACCCAAATACATAACTCCATGAAGGTTCTGGATATAAATCTTTAGCAGTTAACGCCATAATTACTATGGAGTCATCAGGAACAATCTCTGGCAAAATAGTATTAATAATATAGCCAGCATGTAATTGCTCTGTGTTAAATTCCAATCTTTTTTTATCAGATGGAATAGTTTCTTCATTTATTGTTGGTAATACTTTCGTTTTCAATCCAAAAAATAATTTAATATAGTCCACATTATAAGCAATAACTTTCTTTTGCCAAACAGTAAACGTTCCGATTGGCTGAATGTAAATCACCTTTTTATCTTCTGTTGCACGGATAGGTTTCTTGTTAATGTATTGCTTAAAGGTTTGACCAAATTCCTTGTGGGAATAAAGCCACTCGTCGGTTTTTGGTTTAGATAATTTTATATCTAATGCTCCCAATTCCTCATAATTTGGAATCGAAATTGTAGCATTTTCAATGGACTTTTCTTCTTTACAAGATGTAAAAATCAATAAAATCAGTAATGTAATAATTGG
>NZ_DQDX01000163.1:0-203 GCF_003525665.1 Flavobacterium sp. | reverse complement strand
GTAATAATTGCTCTCAATAAAAGTGATTTTTATATAAACTTAATCTGATGAATATTAGTATAAATAAACTGAAAAATTGACATCAAACCCGACTTTTTGTCGTAACTTTAATAGTGTTTCTGCTTATAATCAAGTCATTTTGTCCTGATTTATCAATTGGAATACATCTTGACGAGAGGAAAGTATTAAGATTTGAGTATTAA
>NZ_DQDX01000166.1 GCF_003525665.1 Flavobacterium sp. | reverse complement strand
TCGATTATTTAGGACTAGTCAAAGTTAAAACTACTTTACAAAATCAACAGCTTTCTCCAAAGCTTCTTTAATTCCGTTTACATTTTTTCCTTTTCCAGATGCAAAGAATGGTTGTCCTCCACCATTTCCGTCAATATACTTTCCTAATTCTCTAATTACATTTCCTGCATTTAAAGATTTTTCTGCCACTAATTCTTTCGAAATGTAACAATGAATATTTGGAGTATTATCTTCAATTGAAGCTAAAAATACGAACGAATTTGGTTTTGAAGTTCCGATTGCTTGTGCTAAATCTTTGGTTGCGCTCATCGATAAATCAACTTGTTTTGACAAAAAGTTAATTCCGTTTATTTCCTGAAAATCTGAAACTAAAGTATTTTTTAATCCGTCGATTTTTTCTTTCAATAATTGCTCAATTTGTTTTTTCAACTTCGCATTATCGTCTTGCAATGAAGCTACTGATTTTAAAATATCTTGTGGATTTTTCAACGTTTCTTTAATTTCCGCTAAAGTACTTTCTTGATTTTTGTAGAAATCTTTCACAGCATCGCCAGTAATTGCTTCAATTCGACGAATTCCTGCCGCAACTGCACCTTCTGAAATGATTTTGAAATGCCAGATTTCAGCAGTGTTTTTCACGTGAATTCCACCACAAAGTTCTTTGCTATCGCCAAATTCTATCATTCGAACTGAATCACCATATTTTTCTCCAAATAAAGCCATCGCACCTTTTTCCAATGCTTCTTTTATTGGAATATTTCTGTGTTCTACCAATTGCAATTGTGCTTCAATTTGAGCGTTCACACTTGCTTCAACCTGACGTAATTCATCATCAGAAACTTTAGAAAAATGCGAAAAGTCGAAACGCAAGTAATTTGGATTTACCAACGAACCTTTTTGCTCGACATGCGTTCCAAGAATGTTTCTCAAAGCCAAGTGCATCAAGTGCGTAGCCGAGTGATTTTTAGAAGTTGACGTTCTTAAATCGGTGTTTACTTTGGCTACAAAACCAGCTTCAAGATTTTCTGGAAGTTGTTTTGCGAAATGTAATATTAAGTTGTTCTCTTTCTTTGTGTCAATAATATCAATGGTTTCGTTAGCAGAAACTAAGGTTCCTTTGTCACCAACTTGTCCTCCACCTTCTGGATAAAATGGTGTGTTGTCTAAAACTATTTGATATAATATTCCGTCTTTTTTAGAATCAACTTTACGAATTCGAGTAATTTTCACTTCGTTTTCTGTTTGGTCATAACCAACGAAAGTTTCTACATTTCCTGGAATCAAAACCGACCAATCTTCGGTTGAAACTTCTGATGCTGCACGAGAGCGCGCTTTTTGAGATTGCATATTCAAACTAAATTCTGTCTCATTTACGATAAGCCCATCTTCTTTTGCTAATAAAACAGTTAAATCATATGGAAATCCATATGTGTCATACAATTCAAATGCTATTGCACCAGAAAATATATTATCTCCTTTTTCAGGAGTCTTTCCCTCAAGTTTTAAAGCATTCAACCTGTTTGTGTAAGATAGAGAAAATGATTTGTAATAATTAATCCCTTTTTCCAAAGTTCTAATAAAAGAAGCTTCTTCTTCACGAATAACATTCGTAACCAATTGCTGTTGCGATTTAATTTCTGGGAAAAATTCGCCCATTTGATTCGCTAAAACTTCTACCAATTTAAAAATAAAAGGTTCGCTTGTATTTAAAAATGAATATCCATAGCGAATCGCACGACGCAAAATTCTGCGAATCACATAACCTGCACCAGTATTAGATGGAAGTTGTCCGTCAGCAATTGCAAACGCAACGGCACGAACGTGATCGACAATTACACGAATAGCTATGTTAGTTTTATTTTGTTCTTCTGAAACGTTTTTAACTTCGTTTGAAGTATATTTTAATCCTGTAATTTGTTCAATTTTTTCGATTAGCGGCGTAAAAACATCCGTATCATAATTGGAAGTCACATTTTGAATTGCCATACACAAACGCTCAAATCCCATTCCGGTATCAACGTGTTGTGCTGGTAGTTTTTCTAACGAACCATCAGCTTTTCTGTTGAATTCCATGAAAACGTTGTTCCAAATTTCAACCACTTGCGGATGATCGGCATTTACTAAACTTCTTCCAGAAACTGCAGCTCTTTCCGCGTCGGTTCTTAAATCGATATGAATTTCTGAACATGGACCACACGGACCCTGATCGCCCATTTCCCAAAAGTTATCTTTTTTATTTCCAAGAATGATTCGGTCTTCTGAAACGTATTGTTTCCAAATATCCCAAGCTTCTTGGTCGAAAGCAACATTTTCTGCAGGATTTCCTTCAAATACAGAAACATACAAACGGTCTTTATCTAATTTTAAAACTTCTGTAAGAAATTCCCAAGCCCAATCCAATGCTTCTTTCTTGAAATAATCGCCAAACGACCAGTTTCCAAGCATTTCGAACATAGTATGATGATAAGTGTCAAAACCTACATCTTCCAAATCATTGTGTTTTCCTGAAACACGAAGACATTTTTGCGTATCGGCTATTCTTGGACTTTTTGGAGTTCCGTTTCCTAAAAAGTATTCTTTGAATTGCGCCATTCCTGAGTTGTTAAACATCAAGGTTGGATCGTCTTTAAGCACAATTGGTGCCGATGGAACAATTAAATGTCCTTTTGATTCAAAGAAATTGAGGTATGCTTTACGAATGTCTTGTGATTTCATTATTTTATATTTTCTGATATTTTTTTTAATTCTTGTAATGCTAATGGAAATTTTTCGTTCATGTAATCAATGTATTCTGGAACACAATCGATTTCTGCTGTTACTGTTGTAACTCTGTTTTCTTCATTTAATTTATAGGTTTCAAAACTTCCTGTCCATTTTTCTGCTTCGGCATCGATTGGTAATTCTTTTAAATCTTTCAACATTCCAATGTGTTTAAAAATAATTAATTTATTTGGAATTAGATAAAAAACATCGCTGTACATTCCTTCAAAACTTGGAGCAACAAAATGAATTCTGCTCCCTAATTCAATTTCTCCTGTAAAATAAGTTCCAGCACAAAAAGGTGTTGTCCAATCAGTGTACGATTTTTTATCCCACATTTTATTCCAAACCGTTTCTGCAGATGCCTTAATTTCTTGTTCGAAAACTATTTTTTTAATGCCGTAAAGATAGTTTCTCAAATTGGTTTTCACAATGGCATTCCAACCCATTTCGTAATTTGCTGGAGCAAAATTTGGTCCGCCATCAGCAAAATTTTCTAAACCTTCATGCGATAACGTAACTTTTACTTTATTGTCGCCAGATTCTTCAATTTCCCAAGTTACAATGGAACTTCCTTTGGATTGCTGTGGATGTTTCCAGGTGTGTTGCAATACTTTATTTTGTTCTGCTTTCAAAATCTCACCTTCGTGCAAATATTCTTTTTTGTCACCTTCGTAAAATGAAAATTCACTTCCAACAACCAATTTGAAATTTGAAATATCAAAATACCAAACTTTCATAATTTCAGTATTGGTTAACGCCTCCCAAACTTGTGATTTGGTGGCATCAAAAACAGCTTCCACTTTTACGATATCCATAGTGACTATTTATTGTTAATGAAATTACTACAATTTAAAAATAAAAATAGTTTAGTTTGAAACATTTCTTAAATTTGTTCGTATAACCATTGTTATTCTTAAAACGATTACAAAAATAGTATAATTTAAGAAATGTCGAAGAAAGTTAAGTATTATTACGATACAGAAAATCTAGCCTACCATAAAATCAAACCTCAAAAGAGGAAAAAAGTTGGTTATGCCTTGTTATTTCTACTTGCATCGGCGTTATTCGGATTTCTATGTTTTGTAGTTTTAATGAATACGCCTTATTTTGAAACGCCAAAAGACAAGATTCAGGCGCGAGAAATTGATAATATGAAGATTCGCTATTCGATTTTGAACAAAAAAATTGAAAATATTGAGCAAGTTGCAGCAGATTTAGAAGAACGAGACAACAATTTATATCGAGTTTATTTTAATTCGGCTCCAATTTCGAACGAAAAAAGAAGAGGAATTATTGATATTGCACGTTATAAAGAATTAGAAGGTTACAACAATTCTGATTTGGTAATAAACACATCAAAAAAAGTTGATGGCATTTCAAAAGCATTGGCATTTCAATCGAAATCGTTGGATGAAATTTTGAAATTAGCCAAAGCAAAAGATAAATTATTGAGTGCAGTTCCAGCCATTCAACCGGTAAAAAATGAAGATCTAAAGCAAATGGCATCTGGATTTGGATACAGAACCGACCCATTTACCAAAGCAAGAAAGATGCACGAAGGAATGGATTTTACAGCAAAAACTGGAACGCCAATTTACGCAACTGGTGATGGCGTTGTGGCAAAAGCAGACAATTCGTTATCAGGATATGGAAATCATATTGAAATAAGTCACGGGTTTGGATATTTAACATTGTATGCGCATTTAAGCAAATACAAAGTGCGACAAGGACAACGAGTAAAACGCGGCGACATCATTGGTTATGTTGGAAGCACAGGAAGAAGTCAGGCGCCACATTTACATTATGAAGTTCACAAAGATGGC
>NZ_DQDX01000167.1:10806-13657 GCF_003525665.1 Flavobacterium sp. | reverse complement strand
ATTTTAAGCTAACAATTCTATTAAAACCCTAATCTTTCAAAAACATTAATTATATTTAAATTTCTATTTTTAGCATAAAAAAATACTTATTCCATAATAGATTTGACATTTAAATGGTATTTATTATCAAAATATGATAATAAATTCTCATTTTTAATAGTAGATAGTCCTGCAAATAAATACTTAACAACCCAATTCTTCATATCTAAATTAATACTAAATACTTCAATAATTTTTTCAAAAGCAACCTTATACCCATTTTCGTCAACATTTTTAAAATGCAGCAGCAGGTAACTCATAATCAATTCTTGATAGATCGGTGTATTTATTAGCTGTAAGTTTTGAGTTTCAAATTGATCCCAATAATTCTCCTTTGTACTATTTTTGTGATATAAAGAATTATACTTATTTCTAACCATTGCTGTAGACCACTTATTGTAATTATCTTTTAAATATTTTGATCTTATCTCAATTAATTCTTTGGTTTCAATATCAAGAATTTCTTTTAACCTCTGCGTAGCCGATGGTAAATTAGAGTTTTTAAATTCTATAGAGTTTTTAACCTCATTTATCACTTTAACTCTAAAATCTTCCAGTTTTAGAAAGTTATACCAATTATTATTTATGTTAGAAATTAGAATATTTGGATAGGAACTTTTTGCTGGATCGAATTCAAAACTTAATTTATTCTCTGTTTTATCTATAATTATATAAAACTGGTAAACGTGACGCAAATTCAACTTACCACTTATATAATTGATTCTAACTACATAAACACCTTCTTTGACTTCATCCTTTAAGTTAAACACCACTTTTTCATTTAAAACTTCGCCAGAAATAAGTGTTGATTCTTCAAAATTACAAACAACGACCTCGACCAACGACCCATCCTTAGCCCCTAATAGTTGACCTTCAATGGTAAAATTTTCTTTAGAGAAAATCACAAAGCTGCTTAATAAAAGCATTACAGTAAGACAATTCTTTATCATGATTTGACACTTATATTATACAGACAAATTTACCTTTATTTGTAATTTAGGTAACCATATAAATTAACCGAACTGCCTGATAATTGACTTTATTTACTGGAATTATGGCTTACTAATAAACAAACAAAAGCAAATAAATCATTAAAGATCAGTATAGAATTGTCTATAACTAGTAAAAGTGTTAGTAAACTCCTTAGCAGATTCATATTCACTTCTTTTAACTCCAATAAAAAGTTGTTTTGGTACACACAAAATTATTTGAATATAAAACACATCTTTTTTCAACATAAAGAGATATATAATTGTAAAAAAAAGTAGTCCTAGACTTATCAACATAATTAAAATTTCATTGACATCAAAAAAGAGAAGAGAAAACAACACTGCTGTCATTACAATATAAATAATTTCGTAGACAAAACTTTTTTTCTTTTTTATTTTTATTGATGCAATCTCTTTAAATACCAAATCATAATTTGATTTGTTTACAACAACTTGATCTTTGTTAAAACATCCAAAACTATTACTAAAAATCATCTTGTTTTTTGTTGATATCATTCTTTTAAAATTTTAATCAATTATTAATGTTATTGTTTTTTTTTGAAATTATAAATTAACATTTAAACATTGTCTTTAGTAATGAAAGCTGCGCTTTGTGACCTGTAAAATGTTGGCTTTATTATTTGCAAAATTACTTCATCCCTTTTTTGAAATATTTCAAAAATTGACTAATCTATTTGAATTTTGCTGTTATTTTAAAATAAAAAAGTCTCAACTAATGTTGAGACTTACCAAAAAAAACATAGTAAGAAAAAAATCCTTATACCCTGAACCGGGCTAAAGAACTACCCTAGAAACAATGTGCTTCGTGATGTTTTTTCTTCTATCTATATAAGCCAAAGCTGGCCTTATTTGTTCAATTACCAAAACATAATCTATTTTATTTTTTTTAGCATAATCTTCTATGACTCTGTTAACCTTATCTAATAAAGGTTGAACATCACTTTTAAACATTGAATTAATCATGTTGTCAAAATTTTGGGCTCTCTTTCCAATTATTTTATCTTCATCTATGAGTATACTTAAATTTGTAGTATCAATTGACGACATTCGTAGCTTAATTGCATTTAAATCTTCATTCTCTTTTACATTATAAGGCTTTAAAAGCGTTGCCAATTTTTGATTCCACTGTTCTTTTGCAGTTTTAATTTCCTCTTGATACGTTTTACCTATACTATCAAGTTTTGATACATTCCTTTTATAATTAGGTAAAGCTGCAAGAATACTATCTTGATGAATATATGCTACATTTTGCGCATTTGAAAATAACGATGTAAAAAAAATAATTACATATAGAATCGACTTCATACTATTGATTTTTTTATTTTAGGAAGCCAATACTTCCATGAGTTAAACTTAGCGCAAATAAACAACTCTAGAATATTAAAAACTATATGATAATTGACACAACTTGTCGATAATTGATTTTTCTGAAAATCAAAATTTTGGGAATTGGTCGGGAATCATTTAATTTAATTTAATTTAATTTTTATTTTTAACCCACATGGCAACTATATCATTTAGAATGAAAGGAAAAGGAGTAAAAAAAGCAACTATTTATTTTTGTTTCTCAAATAGCAACATAGTTTATCATTAAATTTTAACTATAAATATAGTTCTATAATATCACCTACTGTTCTTATTTGTATTTTACTATATTTGAAAATTGACTTTACTGTTAAAAAAGTATTATCTAAAAGCGTTTATAGGTGAAAGTATTTAAAAATTACAGAAAGCCCGAGGTTTATGTGTTTTTTATAATGCTAGTTAAGTATATTACACTACTTATTAGGAATAATAGTGCT
>NZ_DQDX01000167.1:440-10651 GCF_003525665.1 Flavobacterium sp. | reverse complement strand
AGGAATAATAGTGCAAAAACTGAAATCACAACTTTCAATTCAAAAAATTCTTTAGCTTTTGTATAAAAATTTATATCAATATTAGAGATAATTTTATCTTTATGATGCGAATTGAACGGCTTCTTAGGTTGAATTTCAAAGTTTTTAAAAGATTTTTTTATTTGGTTGTCTAGCAAAAAATTGCCTAAACCAAAAAATAACGCAAAAGTTACAAATAGGCTTTTATTGATTTTTGTTTTTTTTAAATCTACTTCATTCAATAATAGTATTGCTATTTTTTTTCTTGCTCTTAATAAATGTAATTTAGAAGTTTTTACAGATATATTAAGAATCTCACTAATTTGATAATGCGAAAAATGGTCGATTACAAACATATTAAAAACCATTTTATGATTCATTGACAAAAGATCAATAGCTTGTAATAGCTCTTGATGATTAAAATTGTAATTTAAAATTTGTGATAATGCTTGTTTTTCATTCAACTTATCGACTGTAAGCAAATTGTAATAATTATTTTTTTTCTTTTCAAAATCTAAGTTTAAACTCTTCTTTACTTCTCTAGACCTAATTTTTGTTATAGATAAATTTATCACAATACGATTGATCCAGTTTTCTAATGAACCCTTATTTCTATATAAATTTTCTTTTTGTATTGCTAAAATAAAAGACTCTTGTAAGATATCTTCGGCAAGATAAAGGTCGTTTACATAACGGCGACATACACCTAACGGTTTTGGTGCATATTGTCTAAAGGCTTGATTCCAATTAATTGCAATTTTCATTTTGCTTGAGTTGATATTAAACTACAAATATTGATTTAAGTTAATTGTACAACGTCAACTTTGAAATTTTTAAAAGTTTCAAAATTGGTATTAACTTAATTTTAAGTATAAATGTAGTGCGTTTAATTGTTACGTGGTCTTCAAATATGTGTTACATTACCTGAAAATTGACTTTAAAAAATAACCCTTACAAAATGTAAGGGTTAATAAACTTCTCAAATAAGAACTTAGTAAAAATAGAGTATGAAAAATATAATTGAGAAATTTTAATTATTAATTAATGCATGGGTTGCCAATCTATACCATTATGCCCTTCAAAAGTTTTTGTTAAACTATTGAAACGAATACTTCCTTTTTTAGTCATGTCTGGTGTTGGAGTGTTATAAGACGAACTAGATGTAGGTAAACTAGTTGCTCTAATGAATGCTCCACCACCTGTATTATCTATTGAAGTAACTTCGTTGAATTGTAGATAGGTTCTGTTAAATAATGTTCCTGTACTACTTAAAGATAATGACTCAACAGCATAATGAAGTCCTAATCCATCAGTTCTAAGGTTTTCAGGTAGTACTAATCTGGAATTTAACTTTTTTAAATACATAATATCACTAACATTGGTAGCTCCACTTGTTCCTTGAAAAATAGTAGCTCCATCAACCAATTGATTTAAATGTTCGTAATCTAAAAACCATCTTATATTTACAAAACCGTTTGGTTTTATAGCAGATGTAACATCTATATTATAAAATGCTTGAGTTGATAAAATCGCTTCAGTTCCACTAGATTTAATATAGTAATTTGGAGTTGTGAAACAGTGGTTGTCTGTAATCGTAATTGTTGCATCAAAAGCGTTAGTATTCGCGTTTGTTCCTGTTGGGAATTTCTCAATAGCAAAAAGATACTTATCCGGTGCTGTCGATAATGCATAATAACTCCAATCGTCTACTTCTTGCACAAAAATTGCAGTCCCGTTAATATATTCACATGTTTCAAAGTGTTTAACTAATGTCCAAGTACTTACTTGATTTATATCACACAAAGATCTGATATAAACCGAATAGTTTGTTCCAGGCACTAAATTAGTTAAAGTGATTTGATTTGTTGTATTTGAAACTGTTCCAGTTGTTGTTAATCCAGTTGTTCCACTTCCAGCGCTTCCAGTAGTTCTTATTTCGTATTCAAAGCCATTTTGAGGTGCTACTGTTGGTGCAGTCCATGATACCATAGCACCAGTTTCTGAAATAGCACTAACAACTACATTTGAAGGAGACAAACATTCTACTGTTATACCTGTAACTATTAAAGATACATTTTGCGAACCATAAGCAAGTGTTCCTTTGTGATTTATTGTAACGGTGTAAACATCATTACTAATAGCATTATTGACTTCTATTTTTTCAAAAGGATCAACAGTATTGTCAGCATTTACAGCAGCATTGGTTCTGTTTACCATTCCACCTAGTTTCCAAGGTAAATACGTTGTTGCATTTTTTGTTATTCTAACATCTAAGTCATTTACTAATGCTGGTGTAGTGTCATCCACATCAAAATTAGTTACAGGATTTCCGGCAGGATCAGTCCAGCTTACACTAGCAATAAGAGGAATTGAACCACCTTGTGCTTTAACCTGGTAGGTAATAGTTTCTCCTTGAAATAATTCTAATTCTTGAATTAATGAAAATGTTTGATTATTTGTTATTGTAGAAGCAGCTTTTTCAGCATTTAATAAACCCCATCCAAATCTGTAATCAGGACCAAGATTAGTTCCTGCTTCATCAGCCGTATGAAGAATTAATCCCTTTGCGGTTGCTGCCTTCATGTAATTACCATTTGTATTAAAATAATGCTCTTGAAGTAATCCTAAAGTAGCCGTTACCACTGGAGCAGCAGTTGATGTTCCGCTTTGGGATAAAAGAGCGGTATCAGAAGTCTCCACACATGAAAGCACATCAACTCCTTTTGTAGTTATATCTGGCTTAATTCTTCCGTCATCTGTTGGTCCATAATTACTAAAATATGACATTTGAACACTATTGGCATCTACATAATTATTTACTTGATGAACTGCACCAACAACAACTCCATTTTTCGCTACATTCCAATAAGATAACAAATCATAGCCATTTTTTGAAGGATTTACATAAGGACTAACATCATATCTATCATTTCCTGATGCCCAAACTGATAAATAATACGGTGCATATTCTTGAATTAAATCTACCCAATATGAATACTCATTATATTTACCAAATTCATCTTCGAATAGGGTTAAAAAATCTGAACCATAAGAATGGTTAGACAACAACCTTCCTTGTTCGGTAGCTTCTACCAATGCTTCATATAGGTCATCATAAGAATCATAGGCACGTAATGTTCCACCATATGCTATTCCTTGGCTATTGACACCAAGAGCATCACTTCCTATCATGGTTCCTGCTATATGAGTGGCGTGATTTTCAATTGGTGTTGTGTCAATAAATTCAACTCTTCCTTGAAGCATACTGTGGGTCAATCTAGGTGAACCGTTATCCCACTCAGCAAACTGTATGTTGTTTCCAGTAAGGTTAAGCCCTAATGTTCCTCCGGCTCTTAAATTTGTAACCCTACTAGTTGTTGCAGCTCCAAGGTTTTGAAATTTATAATACAAGGGATTACCTTGAGTCGATATTCCAAACAATTTTGAAACCGATCCACTTTTATCAGTATATTCGATTTTCCAATCATTTACTTTAGCTTTAGCCAAAGCACTATCTCTTATTGCTTTTTGCTTAGCTTTTATAAACGTTTTGAAAAGCTCAATTTCTGCTGTTCTTTTATATTGTGATGTTATTATTTTTTTCTGTGTTTCGTCTTGTGCATTAGCATAATTAATACAAAGGATAAAAGAAAACAATAGTGCTTTATATATTTTGTTCATTAATATACTAAATTGTGTTTCGGCAAAATAATTACATCTTGTTATTTGAAATTACTCAATAATGTAAAAACTATTCGATTTTTGCTTTTGTAAATTTATTAGTTATAAAATTTAATGCATTGGTAGCCAATCAGAACCATTGTGACCTTCAAATGTTTTTGTTAAACTATTAAAACGTATACTACCTCTTTGAGTTGGTACATTTACTGGCACATTATAAACGGCATCATTTGTTGGCAAACTACTGGCTCTTATAAAAGCACCTCCACCAACACCATCAATATCAACAATAGAATTGAATTGTGAATACTCTTGATTGTTGTACTGACCAGTATTTGCAAGAATCATTGGAGTTGCAGCATAATGAATTCCTAAGCCGTCTGTTCTTAAATTATCAGGAAGTGTTAATTTAGAATTAACTTTTTTCAAATACATTAATGGGCTTAATTGCGTTGATCCATTACTTGTTTGAAAAGCAGTACCAGCTGCATTTAATTCTGTTATGTATTGACCATTTATAAACCATCTAATATTTACAAAACCATTTGGTTTCAATATAGAATTAACTTTTAAATTAAAATAAGTTGCAGCAGCTAAAGTAGCTTCTGTGCTTTGAGATTTAATGTAATGTCTGTTCGTATTACTTGAGCATAACATTTCAGTGATATCTACAGTAACATCAAATGCATTGGTGTTGGCACCAACTCCAGAAGGAAACTTTTCTATGGCAAAAAGATAGTTTGAATTGTTGCTTGGACTAGCATAATAGCTCCATCCTCCATTTTCATGAACTAAGTTTGCTCTTGTGATAGTCATAGGATTTGAATCACAATTGATTCCTGATGCTACTTGACACGTTGGATAGGCATTTTGTGCAGTTGTTACTAGATTTAATTTTTGTGTTTGAAATGCACTTAATTCTGCAGAAGTTAAAGCCGCATTTGTAGCTCCTAACCAATCTTGTAAAAGAGTTGTATATACTTGACGGTAATCGTGTTGGCGTTCGGTTGGGAAAAATCTTCCGTCTGTGCCGCCGTATACATTGCTTAAATTTGGTGGAGTTCCAATGATACCTGGCGTTACATGTTTACCCACCACAAACATTGGTGCAATATCTCCGTGGTCAGTACCAAAAGATGCATTTTCTTTTGCCTTTCTTCCAAACTCAGAAAAGGACACTACCATAACTCTATCTTCCAATCCTAATGCATTTAAATCAGACATAAAGGAACTTATTGATGATGATACATTTGACAATAATGTCGCATGAGTTCCAGTATGGTTGGCGCCACTAACTACTTGAGAAGCATGGGTGTCGAATCCAAATAATGTTACTTGAAATATTTTTGTCTTGCTACCACCTTTTAACATTCTTGCAATGGTACGAAGTTGTTTTGCTAAATCTGTATTTGGATAAGTTGCAGGAGAATTAAACCCGGCATTAAATACACTATTCACTCTCGCGAAATAACCGTCCATACCACTTTCTACAAACTTGATATAGTTTAAGGTATCGTTGTATTCTGAGGCTGTTGGTAATGCACTAGGTGCTAACTGACCAAATAAAGTTCCTTGTAATGAGGTTATATTATATTCTGCTGTGCCATGATCGTGTGTAAAACCTAGTGACGCATTGGAACTACCAAAATGCAATGCTAATGGGTCTTGCATAAAAGGTTGTGGATTACCACTGAGATTTGGAAAAATGCTTTCTAAATACCTCCCTATAAAACCATTTTGAACTTGATCATCTGTAGTTCCATCTTTACCTGCAAACATTATATTTTCTCCAATAAAATGAGAATAATTTGGTGATGGATATCCTACATTATGGATTAACGATAATTTTCCGCTATCGTATAAACTTTTAAAACCTGTCATTGAGGGATGAAGCCCTACAAGGTTATTGGTAGATTGCGTAGTATCTAAATTTATTAAAGCTCCAGTTCCTGTTTGATTTAATTTGATAGTTGGTCTAAGTGTTTCATATTGCCCATATTGACTTAGCGGCACTACCATATTTAAACCATCATTTGCACCTGCCAACCTTACCACTACCAATACTCTATCTGAAACCTCAATACAATTGGTACTTGGTCGTAACCAATCTAAAAATTCTGATGCAATACCATTTGTTGTTAACCCTAAACCTACAGTAGCCCCACTGCCTAGTTTTAAAAATTGTCTTCTTTGCATGACTTGCTACTTTATAATAATTGATATTCAGGCGATTTTACTATTGCTTTTATGAAACGATCTAAAGCTGTTTTAACAGAGGCACTATTATTTGTTGTAATATAATTGTTCCATTCGTTTTGCCAATTGATTGGAGATAAATTGCCTAATAAAGCTTGTTGAAAAAAAGTATATCGGCTTCCTGTTGGCATGTCGCAAAAACACAATTCTAAAAATTCATTTACTAAAGTTGTTGCATTTGCAGGATTACTAAAATCACCAGAGTTACGCACAAAAGCAACTACATCTAGCTTAAAAGTGTAACCATTAGCTGTATATCCTGTTATAAGATTATCTAATGCTGCTGCATAGCGGTAACGTAAAGAACTTGTTGTAATCCACAACTTATCATAATCGGGTAGCTCGTACATGGGAGGGTATCCTGCAACGGTTAGCGCTCTAAATAATAGAAATCCAGATGTGTTAATTCTACCCCATGTATAACTATAATAAAAAGATGAAAAACCTACTACATTTACTAATGGACTCACAGTCTGCAACCTAAATTGACTGTTTATCATTAAAAACAAGTCGAGAGGTGATTTTATTTTAGAACCTATAATTTCATCCCCAACTGTAGTATCATCTTCGTCATAAAAATGAACACTTTTTAATAACAGTTTTACTGTAGATTCCATGTTATAATTAGTCGTCATTAAATTATTTGCTAACGGCACAATTATATCTGTTTCTGTTTCTGTATCTATAGTCCTTCTTACAAAGTAACGGTACAGTCTACGGGCATAACTTTTAGCTGTTTCAGGCTGATTAAAAATCATATCAATAAAAGCATCTAATTCTGTATCCATTGCTGCAGCTGTTGTTGCTCCTGTAATGGTTTGATTTCCAAATTTTGACGAGAAGGTTTTATTCCCTGTATCGTGTTTTGTAATATCTTTTTTCCCGAGAGGTATATTACATTCTGCATCGAGATAAGATAGCCGTTGACTTTCTGATATATTTGTAAAACCGGTTAATACTCTTGCCGCTTGTTGCACATCGTGCTCAGTATAGTTGGTATAACTGCCAACTCCATCTTGAGCTCCTTTTTGTATGGTAAATAACTCTAAAAGTTCGCGCGCATAATTTTCGTTGGGTGCCACTGCAGTATTCAATCTATTGTCAAGGTAATAATGCATGGCATTAAGACGCGATATTTTTTTTGTGAAAGTTTTGATGCTTCCTGTGGCATAAAAATTTAAAAGGGCATAATAATCGTAACCAAAAAAGTACAAACCAAAATTATCATGTAGATTTACTATAAATATGGATTTTAGAAATAAAGAAAGCTTTGTGTGAATAGTAGTAGCTTTTTGAGCATTATTAAGCCACCAGGCAGTTGTAACATTAAATCTAGCATTTGCATCCATTGTAGTTGCAGTAACTGTTGGCGTAGTAGCTGTGGGAATCCACTTTTGCCCGGTATCTGTAGCGATAGGTTCAGGCAAATCATAAGTTGGTGCTGCAAATAACTGATCAACGGCTTGGTCAGTTGTCATTGCTGCAAATTGGTTGATTAATGTTTTGTTTGGATTAAACGTAGTTCGCCTTAGCAAGTGAGCCGCATTGGCGAAACCTAAGGTTCCTGTTCGAGGCGTTAATGATGCCATATTGTTGTTTGTTGTTTGTTGTTTATTGTTTGTTGTTTGTTGTTTGTTGTTTGTTGTTTGTTGTTTGTTGTGGTTTTCGATTGTTTTTAGCTGTAGGTAAAATTCTACATAAAAAAATTTGTGTATTATATAAAAATGAACATAAGTAGTTAATTATATATTTTTTTCACTCTTTATTTATGATGTGTCGTATAAAACAATTGATTTTTCAACATCGATTGGGCTTATTGTATAATGCTACATTTTTACCATTATATTGTTTATTTTTGGATTATTTCACTATATTTGACCAATATAATGGTTAATTTTATGTTGAATACGATAACAATAAAAGAAGTTAAAATTGAAATTGGTTCTGTTTGCAAAAACAAAAGAAATCAGTTTGGATTGTCAAGAGAAGCGTTAGCAATAGCATTAAACATGTCTAGCACTACTATTCAAAATATTGAGAATGGTAAAAATGCTACCTTAGATAATTTATTAAAAGTAGCTAATCATTTTGGCTTACTTGAAATTATTTATAAATCCATTAAAACCATCGACACAACTAATAGTAACCTTTCATTATATTAGTTATGGCAAGTAAAAATACTATTGAAGTTAGATTGTTTGGTTTTGAAATTGGCAAGCTAGATTACGACACTAATCAAAGCGTTTGCTATTTTCAATATAATCCTCAGTTTTTGGATAGAGGTTTAAATTTACCAAACAAAAAAGTATATTTATAGCAGATTATTGAAAGTACTACCGAAGCAAGGAGACTTAATAGAGTAGATTTTAAACTGTTTCTATGCTTAAATTATATTTTGACCTGTTTTTAGTATGCACTATTAAATGAATAATTTTGCCACGGATTTCACAGATTTCACGGATAAAATCTGTGGCATAAAAATGCGCAAAGTTTTTTTTTTAACGGACATGTTGTATATTATCCTAAAATTTAAAGCTAAAGAAACTAATGAACTTTATAGCAGCTTATTAAAACACTATCGAAGTCGGGAAACTTCGTTAAGCATAGTGATTTTAAATTCAACTTTATTTTTATTATATACTCGCAAAGGCACAAAGACGCAAAGAATTTAGATATAACTATGCCATTGTGCCTTTGTGAGAAAAAATATAAAATGGGTTTTAGCAATAACTAATTTAATCGGATAGTAAAAATAAAATAGGGTTAAAAAATTTTCTAGGATTTAAAATAGGAAAAATTTATGAACACACTATATAGTAATTTGAATGATTTCTATATTATTTGAGTTAAAAAAAGCCTCTTTTTATTTAAACTTGATAGCTCTTAAAAATAGCTTACTTATAATGTGGTAGCACATAATTGACAAACCATTTTGGTGGTGTTTCAGTCATTAAAACTAATGATTCTTTGTATAGTTCTGCTATTAACTGAAGATTTTTGCCTGAATTATCAAACAGATAAGCACGATAACAAATTGGCAAAATCTTATGTAACAATTCTAATGTTCTATAATAACGTTCTTCAATTTTATCTTCGGAAACAGCATGTCCTCCTTTTTTTACTCTGTCTATAACTCTTGATTTATTTACAGTTGGACTATCAATGCAAACAAAATATAGATACGGTTTGTATCCATGCTGAATTGCCTCTTTAATTTCATTAATTTTTGAGGGATGGCTCATCACCGATTCAAAACTAAAGGATTTATTGTTTTTTATTAGAAGGTGTCTGATAAAAGCTGCAATAAAAGAACCTTCATAGCTATGAGTATCTTTAGAAGAATCAACTATACAATCTTCTTTAATGTAAACATTAATAGGATGATTTTCTTTTGTTGCTTTATCAAACAATGAAATTGAACTTGGTGCTAATTTAAATTCATCTAAATCAGATTGGTTTACAGATATGCCTATTTGTTTTAAATCAATAAAACCTGATTGCGATAACTCTTTTTCAAGCTTGTCGGCATTTACAAAAAAACCTGTATTTTGCTTGAAATCTTTAGAAAATTCTTGAAATAGAGTACTCTTACCTGAACCGTTTGGTCCTGCAAATAATCTTATTCTTTTACTACTTTGCATGTAAAATCATTCCTTTTCTAAAAGTATGAACTGTATTATCAGGAGTTTCAATTGTTGCCACAACATTTTTGGCTCCATTGGGCAATTCTTCATACACAACTCCTTTATCAATAAAGGTAATCGAAAGGTCTAATGCTTTAGAATGCCTTAGTGCATTAGTTGCCGCTATCTTTCCTGCTTTAACTAAAGATTTAGTTTGAGCATAATCAAGTCTAAACACTTTTTTCTTATCCATATTACTATTTTCAAAAGATTTTACTATGAACAAAGGTACTAAAAAATACTAATAGTATCACTCGAAAATAGGATTCAGGTTTTTAATAATTTAACAAGCAATTATTTTAAAAAAATTGTAAAACTTATTTGGTAAGTATTGAAACATTTAATGCTATTTGCTTACAAGAAGTCATATGAACTAGAACATCAACTGCATAAGCACATCAAGAGCATTATCTATTAATGGGAAACGGCAAGATATAAAACTAGAAGATTTATTAACCATTGCAGAGGAACATGCCATTAAAAACCCTACTAAAATTATTGAAGAAATTTCAAGCCTAACTAAAAAATGGCATGATTTAGCAGTGGAATTAAAATTACCAACTAAAATAATTT
>NZ_DQDX01000167.1:0-254 GCF_003525665.1 Flavobacterium sp. | reverse complement strand
TTTCATCTGTAGAAAAAGATTTTAATTTATTTTAGTATAAACAAAAAAGCGGTGCAATAGCACCGCTTTTTAAAAATATATAAACCCTAACTATTAATGAAATGCAACCCATGCAGTACCATCATAACCTTCAAACTTACTTGTGGTAGTATTGAAACGAATAGTACCAGCTGTAGGTGTAGCAGCACTTGTTGAACCAATTTTAATAGCACCGTTTACTTCTAGTTTTTCTGTTGGAGTTGTTGTACCGATAC
>NZ_DQDX01000136.1:5134-5581 GCF_003525665.1 Flavobacterium sp. | reverse complement strand
CTGCTTGTTTTTGGTTTGACAGGAATTGCAAGACTTAAAGAGTTTTCAAAAAATGGTAAAGCATATAAGTGGACATTACAAATTCAAGATAGAAGCAGTAATTGGTTCGACAATGGAACAGTGAGACTATTTAATATTAATTTTTGGACAAGGGCTGAAATAAAATATTTACATAATGACCTTCTGCCGAAAGAAAATTTATGTTCATATAATGATAAAGAAGAGTAGTATGATAAAATAAATACTCTAAAAAAAGCGGTTTGGAAAGATTAATGTTTTATGTTGGATTTTAAATCAGTCTTGTATTTGTAAAATTTTGTGATAATCCGAAAGTAAAAGTATATTAGTCAGCAATCTGACTATGCGTTGGGACGAAAGCCCTACCCAAATGGACAGTTTAGAAGTTTATTTATTGAAAATGATGTTTTTTTTACTAGGTTGCGTGAG
>NZ_DQDX01000136.1:0-4907 GCF_003525665.1 Flavobacterium sp. | reverse complement strand
GGTTGCGTGAGTGATAGTAGCGGCATCCTTTTCTTTTTTTCTTAAAAAAGAAAAGATAGAGCGGATAGCACGACCCTTGGGGCACGCCATAAATATTATACTAAGTATTGGTTTATAGGTCTTTAATAAAAGTAACTATCCTTTGAACGACTTCGTTGTTACCTAGTATTTTTCGATGACCTAAGTTTTTAGTTATCATCAATTCTGAAATATTTAAGTTTTCTTTAATGTTATAAGCTGCTTTAACATTTACATCAACATCATTCTCATCGTGAATTATTAAAACAGGAATTAAAACTTCTTTTGCAGCAATTGAAGCTGAGTAATAATTCATTTCTACTCCGTATTTTTTCTCAAAATGCTCTCTTAATTTAATTCCAATTTCAGGATTTAATTCCAACTTTTTAATAAAATCATCAATTATGTCTTGAATAATATCTCCGCTTCCAATCAGAACTACTTTTCTTACCTTCAGTTTTTCTCTAATGGCATTCAAAATTGCCATTCCTCCAAGTGAATGTCCAATCGCAAATTCAAATGGTCCATATTGTTTTTCCAATTCTAGAATAGAGGCAATGAATTCGACCATTATCGATGAATTTCCTTTAGATTTTCCGTGTGCCGGTGCATCAAAACTTATTGTCGAATACCCTAAATTAAGTAACTCATCTGCAATCTTAACTAATTGAGTTCCTCTGCCAGACCAACCGTGAACTAACAATATTTTCTTTTCACTTTTTCCATAATGATACACCACAATTTCTTTATTTATCGATGGAACGAAAACAATTTCTTGAATGCTTTCTTTCTCCATATGAAATTCGCGTTTCGGAATTTTATGTTTTATTGGCCTCGTAAATAATTTTGCAGCGAACTTTGTTATCAACTTTGTTGAAATTACTTCTAATAATTTAGCGGTTATCAATATTACCTTCGGAATTTTCAATGTTTGGGCTTCTATTTCTTTATTTTTTGACATTTCAATAAATTTTAATGCAAGTTACTTTATTTTATCTTTTTTTCTTAAATTTAGACATCAATAAATTAATCGGAAAATGCTAAATCAAAAACGCGTAGTAATTGAAAATGTTTTGCCTCAATTAGACAATGGGGCATTTTTTATAAAAAGAATTGTTGGACAAAATGTAAACGTGACCGCCGATATTCTATCAGATGGACACGATGTAATGGAAGCAGTTGTTCAACATAAATATGAAAAGGACAAGAAATGGTCGGAAGTTAGAATGAGTTCTTTGCCAAATGATACTTTTGAAGCTACATTTTCAGTTGAAAAACAAGGTTATTACCTTTATTTTGTCGAAGCTTGGGTTGATTATGCTCTAAATTGGCAATACGGTATTGGTAAAAAAATAAACGACAACCAACACGTAAAATCGGAATTGTTAGAAGGAGTAGAGTACATCAAACCATTATTGTCAAAAGTTTCTGCTTCGGATAAAAAATATTTAAATGAAGTTGTTGATTTATTCTCAAATGAAGCTAATTATGATAAAGCTATCATTGAAGCAGTTTCTGATAAATTAAAAACTATCTTCAAAGAAAATCCAACTAAGTTTTTAGCAAATCAAACTCAAGAATTAAGAGTTTATGTTGATAGACAAAAGGCATTATTCAGTACGTGGTATGAATTTTTTCCACGTTCTGCTTCAAAAGAAGAAGGTAAACACGGAACTTTTAAAGATTGTGAGCAGATTTTGCCTAAAGTTGCTAAAATGGGATTTGATACTTTGTATTTTCCACCAGTTCATCCAATTGGAGAAGTAAATCGTAAAGGAAAAAATAATGCAACAGACGCTCAATCTGGAGATGTTGGTTCGCCTTGGGGAATTGGATCTCAATATGGTGGTCACAAATCGATTCATCCAGAATTAGGAACTATTGATGATTTCAAATCATTAGTCAAAAAAGCAAAAACATTAAATATTGAGATTGCAATGGACTTTGCGCTTCAAGCTGCACCAGATCATCCTTATGTTAAAGAGTTTCCGCAATGGTTTAAATGGCGTCCTGATGGAACGGTACAATATGCCGAAAATCCTCCAAAAAAATACCAAGATATTCTACCAATTTACTTTGAAAGTGACGACTGGAAAAACCTTTGGAAAGAGCTTCTTGATTGTGCTTTATTTTGGGTTGAAGAATGTGGAATTAGAGTTTTCAGAGTTGATAATCCTCATACAAAACCATTTTATTTTTGGGGTTGGCTTATTGCAGAAGTAAAGAAGAAATATCCAGATGTATTGTTTTTAGCAGAAGCTTTTACGCGTCCTAAAATTATGAACGAGTTAGCTAAACAAGGTTTCACGCAATCATATACTTATTATACTTGGCGAAATACTAAAGCAGAATTGCAAGAGTATTTAACTGAGCTAACACAAACCAATCAAAAGGAATTCTTCCGACCTAATTTTTGGCCAAATACTCCAGATATTAATCCGTTTGCTTTGCAAGGTGCGAATGAAAGTACACACTTGCAAAAGTATTTTCTAGCAGCGACATTGAGTTCATCTGTTGGGATTTACGGACCAGTATTTGAATATATGATCTCAGATGCTATTCCAGGAAAAGAAGAATATATGGACAGTGAAAAATATCAAATTCGCCTTTGGGATTGGGAGAAAGAAAACAAAATTACGATGCTAATTTCTAAAATAAATCAAATTAGAAAAGAGCAAACATCATTACAACAAACCAATAATATTGAATTTTGTGATACTGATAACGACCAAGTAATTGCTTACTACAAATTTGATGATAACAAAGAAAACGAAACCTTAATGATTGCAAGTTTAGATGCTTATTATGCTAAACAAGCGTGGGTCAAATTGCCATTAAAATCCCTAGGAATTCACGAAGGACAATCCATAACGGTAGTAGATTTGATTACTGGAAATAGCTATAATTGGGACAAAGAATGGAATTTTGTTGAATTGCATCCAGTTTTACCTTTTCACTTATTCAAAATTCAAAAATAAAATATTGAAAAAAGTTAAACCATTAAGTAAATTAAGCTAATTAAGATATAATGAAACTTAATTTTCATACTGGTTTGAATTAACTTTCATAAAATTAGTGGAAATTTATTTAACAAAAGTAATTCGTGCTAATTTGTGTAAGTCGTGTCTAAAACCAACATTATGAAAAACAACAATCAAGATACTTTTGCAACGCCATTCAAATTTAAAAATGAATGGAAAGATGCTTTTAGCGACGATGAATTTATTAAAATATTTTCGTCAGATATTCTTGAAAACTATATCATTAACAAAAGATGGTATGGCGGAAAATCTAGCACATTAAAGTACATTGAAGTTGTTGATCATTTCAAAATTACTTCAAAAAAAAACACTTACTACGGAGTTTTACTAGAAGTAAATTTTAAAGAGGCGTTTTACCAGCATTATTTTATGCCAATCGCATTTATGACAAATGACGAATTGGATACTAACACAATCATTTCACCGGCTAAGTTCGGCAACATCGATGGCTATCTTGTTGACGCACTTCACCAAGATGATTTTAGAAGATTGCTTTTTGAAAATATTGTTAACGAAACGCAAAATAAAGCACTCAAACTTATTTTTCACAAAGGAATAAATTTAGTCGACAAAGAATACAAATCATCCAAGTTTATGGGTGTCGAGCAGAGCAATACTTCGATTATTTATAATGATACCTTGGTGTTAAAAATATTCAGACGAATTTATGTAAGCACCAATCCTGATTATGAATTGAGTCGTTTTTTGACCGAAAGAATGCATTATCAAAACACACCAGCCTACACTGGAAGTATTAATATTGCGATGACCGAAGGCAATATTACCTTAGGATTAATGCAAGAATTAGTTCCCAATCAAGGTGACGCTTGGAAGTTTATGTTAGAACAAATGGACGGAGTTTTTGACAACCTTTCCAGAAAGAAAATTAAAATCGATAAACTTCCAAATGTAGATCTGTTCAAACGATTAAAAATCAACGAAATTCCACCCGAAATTATTGATTGGGTTGGTTTGAGTTTGTTTCTAAAAGTACAAACTTTAGCCTTGCGAACTGCCGAAATGCACATCGCACTCGGAAGCGACATTCACGAAACTGCTTTTACACCAACAACTTACAATGGCGATTACACTGTGTGGTTAAAAAATCGTTTGCTATATCAATTCCAAAACCGATTAAATATCATCGAAAATAGTTTGCACAAACTCGACGGAATGGCACTCGATTTAGCGCATCAATTTCTTGAAAATAAAAAGCTAATCCGTAAACATTTCGTAGATTTCGATTGGACCAAAATGAAATCCGAACGCATCAGAATTCACGGAGATTTCCATCTTGGGCAAGTATTAGTAAACGGAGATGATTTCTATCTGCTTGATTTTGAAGGCGAACCAGAAAGCACCATTCGTGATAGAAAAGTAAAACAACCACCATTAAAAGACGTTGCAGGAATGTTCCGTTCCTTTCATTACGCCATTTACGCAACCATTTTCAACAATGCCGATAAATATCCTTACGAGCAAGAAGATTTATTCAAAGCAGGCGAATTATTGTTTAAATACCTAGTCGGAGCTTTCCTAGAAACCTACATCGAAAAAGCACAATCCGAAAATTTAAACATAGGTTACAGTCACGAAATCAACTTTTTACTAAAATATTGCATCCTTGAAAAAGCCGTTTATGAGTTGGGTTACGAACTAAATTCTCGACCACGATGGGCAGTAATTCCGTTGCGAGGAATTCAAACGATTATGGGGTATTAATGTCAGGCTAAACATTGTCTAAGTTAGGAGCGAATGGCTTGGGCACTTTCGATAATGGCAATTCCCGCTTTCCGTTCCAATCTTTTTTAAACCTGACAGGTTTAAAAAAGGATTTCCACTGCAATC
>NZ_DQDX01000064.1:7005-31424 GCF_003525665.1 Flavobacterium sp. | reverse complement strand
ACTTTATTTTAATTCCAAAATTAAAACCGATTTTCCTTCTATTTGAATGTCATTTTTTAGATCAAATGATTTTTCTGTTAGAATATCTTTTCCTGATTTGTATTTTGAAATGTTTTCTTGAAATCTATTTGTTTTAAATGTTTTCGATTCTGGACTGTTGTTGATTACTACCATAACTGATTCGGAATCATTGTGTCTAAAATAAACGTAAACATTATTTTCTGGAATATAATGCGTAGTTTTTCCTGAATGAATTACCGATTTAGTTTTTCTCCAAGTAAACAGTTTAGATGTAAAATCGAAAAATTTTGCTTGCTCTGCGGTTCTTCCAGCTTTTGTGAAAGCGTTGTTTGCATCGCCATTCCATCCGCCAGGAAAATCTTTTCTGATATCGGCATCGCCAAATTTGTCTTTGTTTCCTGCCATTCCAATTTCGGAACCGTAATAAATTTGCGGAATACCACGAACAGTTGCAATTAAGGTCATTGCCATTTGGTATTTCTTGAAATCGTTTTTATAAATTTCGTTGAAACGCTGCGTGTCGTGATTTTCTGCAAAAACTAAAATGCTATTCGGATTTGGATACAGAAAATCATTGGTAAAATTCTCGTATGCTTTTATCATTCCTCTATCCCAAGAACCGTTGTCTTCGTTGAACATCGAACTTATAGCATCGTGCAAAGTGAAATCCATAACGCTTGGTAAATACGAATTGTAGTTTTGGATCGCTCCAATTTTACTGTCTTTTTGCCAATAGGCCATTTGCGCTTGATCGTGCATCCAAACTTCGCCAACAATGTTAAAATTTGGGTATTCGTCTGTAATGGCTTTGGTCCATTTTGAGATTCCTTCTTTATCATTGTACGAATAAGTGTCGACTCTAAATCCGTCTAAATCGGCATATTCTATCCACCAAATAGCGTTCTGTGTTAGGTAATTTAATACTAAAGGATTTGACTGATTTAGATCGGGCATTGATGGAACAAACCAACCGTCCATACAATTTTTAGTGTCAATTGCTGATGCATTAGTATCAAATTGTGTCGTCATTCTGTAGTTCGATTGTGAATAACCTGGAAACTGGTGAATCCAATTGTAAGTTGGTAAATCTTTGTACATCCAATGTTTCCAACCCCAATGATTGGTGACATAATCCATGATGTTTTTCATGCCACGTTTGTGTAATTCGGCACTTAATTTTACATAATCTTCGTTAGTTCCATATCTTGGATCAATTTTGTAAACATCGGATTGACCGTAACCGTGATAGGAATGCTTTTCGTCATTATCTTCATTCAAAGGCGTTGGCCAAAGTGCTGTTGCGCCTAATTCTTTTAAATAATCTAGATTTTTTATAATTCCGTCAATGTCGCCACCGTGTCTTCCGCCTGGAAGTTCGCGATTGCCTTTTTCTGTGACTGATTTATCGCTGTCGTTGTTTGGATTTCCGTTTGCAAATCGGTCAGGCATTATTAGATAAATAACATCGGAAGCATCGTAACTTTTGCGTAAAGCTGAATTTTCTCTACGTGTTTTTAAAGAATAACTTTGTGTGAATGCTACTTTTTTGTTTTTTGAAAAAGAGAAAATAAAATCTTGTGCAGCTGTATTTTTAGTGTTGATTGTTACGAAAACGTAGTTAGGATTTTCGGTTTTTTGGATACTTTCTATTACAATTGAATTGGACGCGGTTACATCATATTGTGCAATATTTTTTCCGTAGAACATAATTTGCACATTGGACAATTTCATATCTGACCACCAAAATGGAGGTTCAACACGTTCTACTTGAGAGAAAACCGTTGTTGTGAAAAGTAGAAGTAATAGGATTTTTTTCATTGTAGTTGTGGTTTATATCTGGTTTGCTGAAACGTTATTAGCGGTTTTGTCAATCTGAACTTGTTTCAGATTCTATTTAATTTTAACTATATTTTATTGAGATGCTGAAACAAGTGCAGCATGACAATCTATGCAGCTTTGTCAATCTGAACTTGTTTCAGATTCTATTTTAATATTTAGTTTTTAATTTCCACAAGTCGTCCCAGTTAGGGTTACTTTCTTCAATTAAATTTATTTTCCATTGACGATGCCAATTCTTCAGTTGTTTTTCTCTGCTTATTGCGTCATCGATGTATTGAAATTCTTCAAAATAAACTAATTTGAATAATTTATATTTTGAAGTGAAAATACTTCCATTTCCACTCGAATGTCTTTCCATTCTATCATCGATTCCACCAGTTACACCAATATATAACGTACCATTTGGTTTATTTGTAACTATGTAAACCCAGTAATTATGATAAACTCGATTTGGCATGTAAGAAATATAAATGTAATTAATTGAGATGCTGAAACAAGTTCAGCATGACAAAAGGTGCGCTATTGTCACTTTCAACTTGTTTTAGATTCTGTATATTTTAACTATATTTTATTGAGATGCTGAAACAAGTTCAGCATGACAAAAGAAATAAAACTTATTTATTTTCAACAATACTAATAGCATAACCGCCACCAGAAGCTGATAATTGACTTAATTTTGATTTACTAGTAACCGTAATTTTGCGAATTGTGTAGGCTTGCGGATTGGTTTTGTAATGCGCATCTTTAGCATCGGCATAAATTGTAGCTGTGTATTTTTTACCTTTTTCTAAGAAATCTAAAGTGATGTTTGATGTTCTTGGTGTTTCGCCGTTTACATTTCCTATAAACCAGTTATTAGTTCCTTTTGCTTTTCTTGCAACTGTGATATAATCTCCTGGTTCTGCTTCAAGGTATTTGCTTTCTGACCAATCTACGGCTACATCTTTTATGAACTGAAATGCATCTGGAAATTTATTGTAATTTTCAATTAAATCGGCTGCCATTTGCAACGGACTGTACATTGTTACGTACAATGCCAATTGGTTTGCCAATGTGCTATTAACTTTTGAGTTATTGTTTGGACTGAACTTTTGAATATCCATTTCGAAAATTCCTGGAGTGTAATCCATTGGTCCACCAATTAATCTTGTGAATGGTAAAATGGTAACGTGGTTTGGTTTTGACCCTCCAAATGCTTGAAATTCGGTTCCTCTTGCAGATTCGTTTCCAATCATGTTTGGATAAGTTCTACAAATTCCTGTAGGACGAACGGCTTCGTGAGCGTTGATCATAATTTTATAATCGACTGCTTTTTCAATTACATATTGGTAATGATTAAGTGTTGATTGGCTGTAATGGTGTTCTCCAATAGGTAAAATTGGTCCAACATAACCTGTTTTTGCCGCTTCGTAACCATTGTCATTCATGAATTTAAAAGCTTTGTCTAAGTGGCGTTCGTAGTTTCTTGTAGAACCCGAAGTTTCGTGATGCATAATCATTTTTACACCTTTAGATTTTGCATATTCGTGAATTCCTTTTACATCAAAATCTGGATAAGGTGTTACAAAATCGAAAACGTAATCTTTGGCGTGACCAAACCAATCTTCCCAACCTTGATTCCAACCTTCAACCAGAACTCCGTCGAAACCGTGTTTTGAAGCAAAGTCAATGTATTCTTTTACGTGAGCTGTGTTTGCACCGTGCGTTCCGTTTGGTTTTGCTTTAGAATAATCGGTGATGCCTAATTGAACTGCAGGAAAATCATTAGTATACGACCAAGAGCTTTTTCCAGTTATCATTTCCCACCAAACGCCAACGTATTTTACTGGTTTTATCCACGAAGTGTCTTCAATTTTACATGGTTCGTTTAGGTTCAAAGTCATTTTAGAATCTAAAATTTCACGTGCATCATCGCTTACAATAACTGTTCTCCATGGAGAAGTGCTTGGTGCTTGAATGTAACCTTTATCACCTTTTGCATCTGGCGTTAAATGTGATTCGAAAATCATAGTTTTATCGTCTAAATTCAAGTTCATACACGAGTAATTGATCAATGCAGCTTCGTGAAGATTGATATAAATTCCATCGGAAGACTTCATCATTAAAGAAGTTTGAACTCCTGTATCTGAGAACCAAGTTTGCGATGCATTTTCTTGTCTTACTTTACTTGATAAACCTCTAATTTCAGATAATTTTGAAGTTGTGTAATCGTATTCTTGAGTGTCATAATCGCCAGAAATCCAATAGGCAGTGTGATTTCCTGTCATTGCAAATTGGGTTTTCTCTTCTTTAATTACAAAATACACCAAGTTTTTCTGACTTGGAAATTCATATCTAAATCCTAAACCATCGTCAAATAAACGAAAGCGAATTACTATTTTTCTATCAGTATCTTTTTGATTTAAAGTTACAGCAAGTTCGTTGTAATGATTTCTAATTTGAGCTACTTCACCCCAAACTGGTTTCCAGGTTTCGTCGAAAGTAGCCGTTTTAGAATCTACAATAGTGAAATCATTTAGTAGCGACTTTTTATCATTTTTAAGTTCGAGTCCAAGCTTACTTGTTTTTACAACTTCTTTGTTTTTGTACTTCAAACTGTAAGTTGGAGTGCCGTCATTTGAAAGAGAAAATTGCATTTCAAATTCTCCTTGCGGTGATTTTAGTTGTTGTGCAGTTGTAATTGAACTAAATGCAAACAATATAAAGCTTGCTAAAAATAATTTCTTCATGTTTTTTTTGTTGTATTGAACAATAAGACACAAAGAAAATTTGAATTGACTTTATGTCTTACTATTTTAAATATTTATACTGTCACCAAACTATTTGGCTCGACCAAAACTTCCTTACCGTTTACAATAACATTAATTTCTTTGTCACCTTCTAAAGAAAATTGAGTGTCATTTTGATTTACAGAAACTTTTAAAATTTGGTTTCTAAAATTAATTTTAAATGAATATCCGTTCCATTCTTTTGGGATTTTTGGTTCGAAATGTAACGTGTCATTTTTAACACGCATTCCACCAAAACCTTCCACAATACTCATCCAAGTTCCAGCCATTGAAGTGATGTGACAACCTTCTTCAACTTCTTTGTTATAATCGTCTAAGTCTAAACGAGAAGTTCTAAGATAGAATGTGTATGCCATATCCATTTTGTCTAATTTGGCAGCCTGAATCGAGTGAACACAAGGCGATAATGAACTTTCATGAACTGTAAATGGCTCGTAAAAATTGAAATGTTTCTCTAATTGTTCTTTTGTAAAATGGTCTTCGAAGAAATAAAATCCTTGTAAAGTATCGGCTTGCTTGATGTATGGCGAACGCAAAACTCTATCCCAAGACCATTTTTGGTTTATTGGTCTTTGCGATTTATCTAAATCTTTAACCTGAACCAAATCTTTATCTAAGAAACCATCTTGTTGTAAATAAACATCATGTTCTTCAGAAAATGGAAAGTACATATTGCCTGAAACTTTCAACCATTCTTGTAATTCGGCATCTGATAATTTTACTTTTTCGATGATGCGTTTGTGATCTTGTGGATATTCTAAAGATACTTTCTGAATTTGTTCATGCGTGTAATCAATACACCATTTTGCAATATAATTGGTGTAAAAATTATTGTTTACGTTATTTTCATATTCATTCGGACCAGTAACTCCAAGAATCATATACTGATTTTTATTAGTCGAAAACGAAGCTCTTTGATGCCAAAAACGCGCAATTCCGATTAAAACCTCTAATCCTTTTTCTGGAATGTATGAGTAATCTCCTGTATATCTGTGATAGTTGAAAATTGCAAATGCAATCGCACCATTTCTATGAATTTCTTCGTGCGTGATTTCCCATTCGTTATGACATTCTTCGCCATTCATGGTTACCATCGGATACAATGCTGCACCATTCGTAAATCCTAAATTATCTTTAGCGTTTTCTATCGCTTTATCGAGTTGATTGTATCTGTAAGTCAATAAATTACGCGCAACTTGTTGGTCTTTAGTTGCCATATAGAAAGGAATACAATACGCTTCAGTATCCCAATAAGTAGAACCACCATATTTTTCGCCTGTAAAACCTTTTGGACCAATATTCAAACGAGAATCTTTACCTAAATAGGTTTGATTTAATTGAAAAATATTGAAACGAATTCCTTGTTGTGCTTTTACATCACCATCAATTGTGATGTCACTCATTTCCCAAATTTTTGCCCAAGCAGTAATTTGATCTTCTAAAAGTTGGTTGTATCCTTTTGCTAAAGCTGCTTTTATAGCATTTTCAGCTCCAGCTTGTGTGTTTTCATGATTTAAAGAAACCGTATAACCAGCTAATTTTTGAATTGAAGAGGTTTCGCCTTTTGCAACAGCAACTTCGTAGGTAAATTGAACTTTTTCTTTATCAGATTCAACATTTGATGGAGATAAATTCAGATTTTCATCGTTCAGCAAAATGCTGTTTTGCATAAAAGTAGTAGCAATAAAATGAGTTTTGAACGTTCGTGCCGTTACAAATGCTTCATTATTATTGTGATTTACATCTAATGGTTCCCAAAATTTCTCTTCCCAATTGGCATCTTCGTTGGTAACTCCAGCATCGATGTAAGGTTTGTAAACAATTTTCGCGTCTTTATTTAACGGAGTAATTTCGTAATTAATTACACCAACTTCATCCAAATCTAAAGAAAGAAAACGGTTTACATTTACAGCGATTTCAGTTCCATTTTGCAAAGTAGCTTCAAATGAACGTGTGTAAACACCATGTTTCATATTCAATTCACGACGGAAATTTCTAACTTCAGTACATGAATTTAAATCGAATTGTTCTCCGTTGATTTCGATGTCAATTCCAATCCAATTGGGTGCGTTTAAAACTTTGGCAAAATATTTTGGATAGCCATTTTTCCACCAACCCACTTTGGTTTTGTCTGGATAATATATTCCTGCAATGTAACTTCCTTGAAAAGTTTCACCGGTGTATTTTTCTTCAAAATTCGCTCGTTGTCCCATCGCACCGTTTCCGATACTGAACAAACTTTCAGACGACTTTACTCTTTCTGCATCAAATCCTTCTTCAATGATGGACCAATTGTTTGGTTGTATATAATCTTGGTTCATTTTATTTTAAGTTTAAAAGGTTAGAAGGTTAAAAGTTTAAAAGAGTATTCTATGTTCTTTAAACTCTTGTGATTTCTATTCTCTATATTCTATATTTTTAATTTCTAATTTATAAGTGCTTCAATGAATGAAACATCAATAAATGTAAAATCTTTAAAATTGTATTTTGCTTCGTGTAATATTTTATCATCGCCAATTCCTATGCTGGTCATGTTGGCAATATTTGCTGCTTGAACTCCAGCTACCGAATCTTCAAAAACTATTGAATCTTCATTTTCGACTCCTAATAATCGTGCAGCTTGAAGAAAAACTTCTGGATCTGGTTTTGCATTTGCAACATCATTTCCGTCAACTATTGCATCAAAAAGAGGTAAAATTCCAGTTTTTTCAAGAATAGGTCTTGCATTTTTACTTGCCGAACCTAGTGCGATTAACTGATTTTTATCTTTTAAATAGTGTAAGACCGGAAGAACTCCAGGTAAAATTTCACTTTCATCGATATCTACCAAATAGGATAGATAGTCTTCATTTTTTTGGAAAAGCCACTTGTTTTTATCTTCTTGCGAAGCGGTAACATTTCCTAATTCTAGGATGATATCAAGTGAACGAACTCTTGAAACTCCTTTTAATTCTTCGTTGTGTTCTGGTGTAAATTCGATTCCGAGTTCTTGAGCCAATTTCTGCCACGCCAAAAAATGATATTTTGCTGTGTCAACAATTACTCCGTCAAGGTCGAATATGAATGCTTTTTTTGACATTATTTGGTGTCTACGTTATCTTTAACTTTTATTACTAAAATTGCTGCAATAAGGAAACTAACTCCGCTCATTACAATGGCATAAATGGCGTGATTGCCATAAACATATTTTACAAGTGGTCCGCCAATTAAGGCATTTACTATTTGTGGTATTACTATAAAGAAATTAAAAATTCCCATATAAACTCCCATTTTCTTTGGTTGGATTGATCCTGCTAAAATGGCATAAGGCATAGCTAAAATACTTGCCCATGCAAAACCTACAAGAACCATTGAAAATATTAAGGCTTCTTTGTTTGGCATAAAATACATGGATATTAATCCGATTCCTCCCATGACTAATGCAAGTGCATGCGTTTTTCTTCTTCCAATTTGCTTTGCAATATAAGGCAATGCAAATGCTACAATTGCAGAAACAAGATTGTAAACTCCGAAGATGATTCCAACCCAATCTCCAGCCGATTGAAATTCTGGACTCTTTGTGTCGTCAATATTTAATCCGTAAATGTGTTGTGCAATTGCAGGAGTTGAAAAAACCCACATTCCGAAAAGTCCAAACCAAGAAAAAAACTGTACCCAACTAAGTTGTCGCATTGTTTCTGGCATTTTGGCAAAATCAGTGAAAATATCAGTTAATTTTTTTTCGCTTTTGATAATTTCAACATCGTGTGGATTCTTTGCACTGATTGAATCAAATTTTTCTAATTCTTCAGGTGAATATTCTTTAGTTGTGAAAATGGTAACTAGAATAGAGCCTACAAGAATTAATGCTCCTATTACAAAAGAATAAATTAGATTGTCTGGAATTGCAGAAGTTTCAGTTGCTAAATTACTAACTTCAAACCAATTGTTTAAAACGTAAGGTAACCAAGAGCCAACAACAGCACCAATTCCAATTAAAGCAGTTTGGACACTAAATCCAAGCGTATGTTGATCGGCACGAAGACTATCGCCAACTAAAGCTCTAAAAGGCTCCATTGCAACATTAAAAGAGGCATCCATAATCATTAGCATTCCTGCACCAACCCAAAGAGCTGGCATGAAAGCAATAAAAATTTCGGCTTGCGGCATTAAGATTAGTCCAATTGATGCCAATAAAGCTCCGGCTAAAAAATAAGGTTTTCTTCTGCCAAATTTTCCCCAAGTATTGTCGCTGTAATGACCAATTATCGGTTGAACAATTAATCCCATTAAAGGAGCAATGATCCAAAACCAAGATAATTCGTGTACATCTGCACCAAATATTTGAAGAATTCTACTAGCATTGGCATTTTGCAAAGCAAAACCCATTTGTATCCCTAGAAATCCGAAACTCATGTTCCAAATTTGCCAGAAACTTAACTTACGCTTTTCCATTATCGTAATTTATAGATTTATAAAACGATAAGCGATGTGCTTATCAAAACTTAATTTTATTTTCGAAGTAAAAGTATAAGCTTTGATTTATTTCGGTAAAGATAAAAAACAATTTCAATTGTAGAATAAAGTCTACTTCAAATTGGAAATCATAGTTTACGAAAACGTTATATGTTGATAAATAGTTGGGTTATCTGGTTGATTCACGTTCTACCAATTCAGTTTCAATAACCTCAGTTTTGTACTGTTCTTCGTAGTCTTCTTCTTCAATTTCTAATTTTTCGATTAACATTCTAGCTGCTTTTTCTCCCATTTTTACACCATTTTGACTAACAGTGGTGATCGATGGAGACGAATATTTAGAGATAATTCCGTCAGTAAATCCTATTATTGAAATGTCGTTGGGTACGTTTTTACCAAGTCTTGTTGCAACTTTAATTGCTGTAACTGCGAATATTTCGTTAACAGCGAAAATAGCATCCAATTCATTGTTAGCTATTAAAGTTTCAATTTGAGATTCGAAATTATCGGTATCTTCAATTTTGACAATTAGATTTTCATCAAATTTGATATCGTTGGTTTTTAAGGCTTTAGCATAGCCTTCGGTTCTTAGTTTTCCAACGCTAACATAATCAACGGTTGAGATAAGTCCGATTTTTTTAAATCCTTTGTCAACAAGATATTGTGTAGCATTGAAAGCAGCTAAGTTATCGTCAATAATTACTTTATCACACAAAATATCATTGGTAATTCTGTCAAACATTACCACTGGCATTCCTTGATTAATAACTTCGGCAATGTGGTGAAAGTCTCTTTTTTGTTGGGTTTCTTTAGATAACGACATGATGAAACCGTCTATACTTCCGTTGGCAAGAGTTTCTAAGTTAATTACCTCTTTATCAAATGATTCGTCAGATAGGCAGACAATAACATTATACCCATTTTCGTTGGCAACATGCTCAACGCCACTGATTACGGTTGCAAAAAAATGATGAATAATTTCGGGAATAATGATGCAAATAGTTTTTGATTTTCTATTCTTTAAACTAAGAGCAATATTGTTGGGTTTATAGTTGTATAATTTGGCAAAAGCTTGCACCTTTTGACGCGTGTCTTCACTTATTTCCGAACTGTCTCTCAGTGATTTAGATACTGTTGAAATGGACACATCCAACTCCTTCGCAATTTGCTTTAAAGTGACTTTTCTTCTCATTTTATGAATTTAATAAATGTTTAATTTTCAATAAAGGTATATTTATTTTTTTATACTATCAATTATACTACTAAAAATGTATCATATTGAGAAAGTTTTCAACACGAAAACGTTTTCGAAACGCTATAATAAGGTTATGATTTTTTTATCTCATTTTTTTACATAAATTTAACATTCGAAGTTAAAGTATAAGCAAAAAACAAAGTTATTAACCTAAACAAAATGTATGAAAACAATTTATAAAAAGTTGTTATTTTTATTGCTCTTACTTCCTGTAACTGTCTTAGCACAAAGCAGTTTGGAAGGAGTTGTATTAGATTCTAAATCGAAACAACCCATTCCTGGAGTGAATGTAGTAATTCAAGGTGCTTCTACTGGAGCATCAACCGATTTTGACGGTAAATTTAGACTGTCAAATGTCAAAAACGGAGACAAAGTTGTCTTCTCTTTCATTGGTTACACAAGCCAAACAATTAATTTTAATGGACAGAAAAGCATTTCTGTTTCTTTAGTAGAAGAAGCTAATCAGTTACAAGAAGTTGTAGTTCAGGTTGGTTACGGAGCTGTTAAGAGAAAAGATGCGACTGGATCAGTTGATGTAGTAACATCTAAAGACTTCAATAGAGGAGCTATTTTGTCTGCCGATCAATTATTGACAGGTAAAGCTGCTGGTGTTAGAATTACTAATAATGGTGGTCAGCCAGATTCGGCGCCAAACATTAGAATTAGAGGAGGTTCATCATTAAACGCAAGTAATAATCCATTGATTGTAATTGATGGAGTGCCAATTAGCAATGATAATCCTGCTGGTGTAAACAATCCTCTATCATTAATTAATCCAAACGATATTGAAAGCTTTTCTATTTTAAAAGATGCATCTGCTACCGCAATTTATGGTTCTAGAGCATCTAATGGAGTTATTATCATTACTACCAAAAAAGGTACATCAGGAGATGTAAAATTTAATTATTCCTCTAACATAACTGCAGGTAAAGTTGGTAAAAAAATTGATGTAATGAATGGTCCAGAGTTCACAAGATTTATTCAAGAATACCATCCACAGTTCACCAATTTGTTAGGTGTAGATGATCCTTCAACATTAATAAGTGACGATCCAAGTACTGAACAAATTGAGGGAAGAATTTTATCAAATACAGATTGGCAAGATGCTATTTTTAGAACTGCAATATCTACAGATCATAATATCAGCGCAAGAGCAAATCTTTATGGAAAAATACCGTTTAGAGCTTCCTTAGGTTATAACAGAAGTGAAGGATTGGTGAGAACAAGTGATTATGAAAGATTTAGTTATTCATTAAAACTATCACCTTCACTAATTGATGATCATTTAAAAGTCGATCTTAACGCTAAAGGTATTCTTACAGACAAGAATGCAATTGATGAAGGTGGTTCTTTGGGAGGAGCAATTAACATGGATCCTACAAGACCTATTTATGATAGAAGCGCTACAAATAGATTTGGTAATTATTATCAAGCAACCAATTTGAATGGTGGCAGACTTTTAATTGATGGACAAAGTAACCCATTAGCTATTTTAGAACAAAGAACAAGACCAGAGAGAGCGTTGCGATTTTTAGGGAATGTTGAGCTTGATTATAAAATGCATTTTTTACCAGAATTAAGAGCGGTAGTTAATGTAGGTTTAGACGCTTCACGTGCTAGAATTCGTGAATCATTTTCTGATAATGCTATAGCTACATACAGATTTAATCAAGGAACTGATCCAAATACAAACTTTGTGTTTAATCCGGGTAAAAATTATCAAGAAGATCAAACAATTACCAATACAACTTGGGATTCCTATTTAATGTATACAAAAGCTTTAGATGGCTTGGTAAAAAAGTTTGATGTTCAAGGTGGTTATTCTTACCAAAGGTTTAAAAATGATGGAAATAGAGAAAATTACCGTTATAATGACATAACTGGAATTAGAGAATTGTTGCCAAACGCAAATAATCCTAACAACAGATATTTTAATGAACTTGTTCTTCAGTCTTTTTTTGGTAGAACAAATATTGACTTAGCAAATAAATACTTACTTACTTTATCTTTCAGAGCCGACGGTTCTTCATTGTTTAGAGAAGATAAAAGATGGGGTTATTTTCCTGCAGCTGCATTAGCATGGAAGTTAAAAGAAGAAAGCTTCTTTAAAAACAGCAATGCAATTAACGATCTTAAGTTAAGAATTGGGGTAGGTAGAACAGCTCAGCAGGATATAACAGGAGCTGTAGGTTTTTATCCTTCAACACCATTGTTTACGTTGGGAAGTGACACAAGTCAGTACTTAAATGGTTCGAATTTGTATTCGGCAAGAGCGTTTAACGAAAATCTAACTTGGGAAAAAACAACTACCTATAACTTAGGTTTAGATTTCGATATATTTAAGAATAATCTTATCTCGGGTAGTTTTGATATTTACAGAAGAAATACTACGGATTTATTAGCACAAACTCCAGTTCCTCCTGGACAAAGTTTATCTAACTTATTTATCCAAAATGTTGGAGAAACTGAAAGTAAAGGATTTGAATTGAATATGAATATTAAACCAATACAAACAGAAGACTATTCGTTAGAATTCAATACTAATTTAGCATATAATTACACTGAAGTTACAGATTTAAGTGGTTTAACTTCAATTCCAGCAGGTGGAAGTTTACCATCAGGAACTGGAGTTGGAATTGCTTATCATGCTGTAGGATTTCAACCTTATTCTGCTTGGGTTTTTCAACAATTATATGATGTAGATGGTTCTCCAATTGTAAATTCTTATGTTGATAGAAATGGTGATAATCAAATTACTAACGACGATAGATATTATAAAGCGTTAGCGCCAAATTGGACTTTTGGATTCGGTTTTAATTTCAATTATAAAAATTGGGATTTAAGCTCTAGCTTTAGAGGTCAATTAGGTGGGCAAGTTTATAATGCGCAACAATTAAAATTAGGATGGACAGATAAGGCAAGACCTGTAAATAGCAATAGCTTATCTAACGTTTTAAATTTCTATGATGATGCAGCAGATTCAAGCTTTCAAAATATTAACGGAAACATTCCTTTTTCCGATTATTTCTTAGAAGATGCAACATTCTTACGTTGCGAAAATATTGTCTTGGGTTACAGATTTAATAAGTTTTACAAAACATCTTCTCTTAGAGTTTACGGAGCGTTGAATAATGCGTTTATTATCACTAAATATTCTGGTCAGGATCCAGAAAATTTTGGCTCAATTGACAACAATTTTTATCCAAGACCTAGAATGTACACTTTTGGTTTAAGTCTAGACTTTTAAAAAAAAATTAAAATGAAAAATATGAAAAAATTTAAATTATTTACTTTAGGCATTCTGCTTATCAGTTCAATTTCTTGTACTGATGATTTGAATACTGAACCTTTAGTTGAGCTATCACTAGAAGAGTTGCTTCAGCAAGATCCAAATGCAGTTACAGGAATTTTGTCTAAATTGTATGGTTCGTTTGCTTTATCTGGGGCAGATGGTCCTGGAAGTTCAGATATTGTAGGAGATGATGCAGGAGAATCCCCATTTTTAAGAGGTATTATAAACTTGCAAGAATTTACTGCAGATGGAATGAAGAATCGTTGGGGTGATGATGGTCTAGACCAATTGACTACTACTTCAAATTGGGATGAGAACAATAAGTTCTTTAGATATTTATACAATAGAGCTTATTATACAATTCCACAGTGTAACAATTTACTTATTGTTTTAAATAATGTAGATGTTGCTAACAAAGAGCAAGTAATAAGTGAAGTAAGATTTTTAAGATCTTTAGCTTACTATTATTTAATAGATTGTTTTGGAAAAGGAGTTTTAGCTACAGAAGCTAATTATGGACAGTCGACACCTTTGCCTGAAGCATCAAGACAAGAGTTGTTTGATTTTGTTGAATCAGAATTGTTAGCCATCGAAACTAGTTTGCCTGATACAAATTCTTACGGTAGAGCTAATAAATCTGTTGCAAGAATGTTATTAGCTAAATTGTATTTAAACGCTGATGTTTATACGGGAACACCGAAATACAATGAAGCATTAACTTTCGTCTCAAAAGTAATAACTGAAGGAGGATATTCATTAGATACAAATTTTGGAAGAGTATTTTCAGGTAATAACAATAACTCACCAGAAATTATTTACCCATTGATAGCAGATCCATTAGTTAGTCAAAGTTATGGAAATACTACGTATCTAGTAAACGGTAGTTTGAATGTTGAGACAATGACAATATCAGATTTTGGCGCAACTCAAGGTTGGGGTGGACATCGTTCAACTAAAGCATGGTATGGATTATTCGGAAATTTAAATACTTCTACAGACGATCGAGCCGACTTATTTTGGACAAATGGGCATACTTTTGAAATGACAGATTACAAACAGTGGACTAACGGATATCCATCAACAAAATTCAGAAATTCAAATTTTGGTGGTAGTTCAACTCCAACTGATTTTTCTGGTACAGACTTCCCTCTTTTTAGATTAGCTGATGCTTATCTAATGTACGCTGAGTGCGTTGTTAGAGGTGCGTCTGGTGGTTCAACAGCTCAAGCTTTGACTTATGTTAACAACATTCGTTTAAGATCAAATGCAACTGTAGTTTCAGCTGGCGACTTAACTTTAGATTTCATATTGGATGAAAGAGGAAGAGAGTTAATGTTCGAAGGTCATAGACGTACCGACTTAATTCGTTTTGGAAAATTCTCTGGAGGAAGTTATTTGTGGCCATGGAAAGGTGGCGTAGTGAATGGTACTTCTATTCCATCAACTTATGAATTATTTCCAATTCCACTTTTAGCACTACAAGCTAATCCAAACTTAACACAAAACCCAGGTTATTAATAAAATATAAACAAAAAATGAAAAAAATATTAAAAATATCAAGTTTAGCTTTCTTGTTGATTACAGGAATTGCTTGTGAAAATGATGATCAAAAGATTGTTCAAGCAACTGGAGGACCAGAACTTTTAACACCGGTTAATGGTGCGGAATATGTATTGCTTCCACAGAATGCTTCAAGTGAAGTTACTACTTTAGTATGGAATCATGCAGATTATACACAACAAACTGAAGTAAATTACGAGGTTGAAGTTGCTAAAGCTGGTACAGATTTCGCAGAAATTGTATCTGGTGGTACTACTACAGACAGATTCATGGTTTGGACTGTTGAAGGATTAAACAATGTTGCTTTGAGCGCAGGTTTAACACCGTTCACTTCAGAAGATGTTGATATTCGTATCAAAGCATCTTTAGGAAGTGCTGGAGAGTTAGTTTCTTATTCAAATGTAGTTACTCTAACTTTAACTCCTTTCACAAATGAACTGCCAAAATTATACGCAATTGGAAATTTCCTAAGTGCAAGTGGATATGGCGGAAACTGGTCTCCAGCAGCAACTTTGCCAGCTTTAGCTTCTTCTGGTTTTGGAGAAACAGATTTTGAAGGATATGTTTATATGAACGTTCCTGCTCCAGAATTTAAAATTTTACCAACAAACACTAGTTTTGACGGTGATTACGGTGATGATGGTACATTTTCTGGTGCTTTAGCTCAAACAGGTGAATCAAACATTGCACTATCTGCATCAGGTTACTATAGAGTTCAAGCTGATACTGAAGCATTATCTTACAGCACTACTTTAACAAACTGGGGAATTGCTGGAAACGCAACAACTAACGGTTGGGACGGAATGTTACCAATGACTTACAATGCAACTACTAAAAAATGGTCTATCATTGCGACTTTAAGTACTCAAGCTGCTCCAGATAACGGATTGAAATTTAAAGCTAATGGTGCTTGGGATATCAACTTAGGTGATAACGGTGCAAACGGAAGTGCTGAATACAACGGGACTAATATCGGTACAACTGCAGGAACTTACTTAATTGAGTTAGATTTATCTAATCCAAGAGATTACAAATACACGTTAACTCCACAATAATTAATAAATTAAGAAAAGGACTTTGCTTTTAGCAAAGTCCTTTTTATATAATTCAGCTATGAAAAAAATTATTTTATTTTATTTTACTTTATTTTCAGTTAGTGTTTTTGCACAGCAACAAACAATTACTTATTCTGTTACGCCAACTTCATTTGAAGAAAACCAATCTATTACACTTACATTTAATGGCTCAAGTATTAACGAATCAACTTGGGGTGTAACCGGAAATGCACTTTATTTATGGGCTTGGTCGTTTGATTCTAACGATTTAAACATTCAAGATTGTCCAACGAATGGAACATGGACAAACTCTTCAGAAACTAATAGATTAACTTACGTTCCTGGAAATGATACCTATACAATTTCTTTTGTTCCTCAAACATTTTATTCTAGAACAGGAATTGGTAGAATAGGATTTTTAGTAAAAGCTAAAAATGCCACTGGCGATAAAAAATCGCAAGATGTCCTTATAGAAGTTGGTCTTTTTCAGTCCAATTTAGTTACTCCAGCAGCAAATAGTGCTACAATTATTAGTTCTGGTGGAAATCTAAATATTACTGCCAATAATACCAATGGTAATGCAAGTTACAATTTAAAAGCTAATGGTGTAAGCATCAATACAAATGCATCAACATCCAATTATTCTTTCAATCACACTGGATTAACAGCTAATCAATCATACGAATTAGATATTACTCAATCTGGAATTACTCAAACTAAAAAATTCAATGTTATTGTAAATCCGGGTGTAATTTCTCAAGCACTTCCAGCAGGTGTAGAAGACGGAATCAATTATAATTCTTCAGATGCAACTAAGGCGACTTTAGTATTAGATGCACCTGGAAAAGATTTTGTTTACGTTGCAGGTAGTTTCAATAACTGGCAACCAGGTTCTGCTTATGCAATGAAGAAAGATGCTACAACAGGAAAATTCTGGTTAGAATTAACAGGCTTGACTTCTGGGCAATCGTATTCTTACCAATATTGGGTTGTTGATACAACTCCTACAACAAATTCTCCGGCTTTAGTAAAAACTGCCGATCCTTATTCAACTTTAGTATTATCTCCTTTTGATGATCCATTTATTTCTGCAGCATCTTATCCTAATTTACCTGCTTTTCCAAATGGTATCGAAAGAGAAGTTACTGTTTTGCAAACAGGTCAAGTTCCTTACAATTGGAGTTCGGCTACAACAAATTTCGTGAAGCCAAATAAAGATAATTTAGTGGTATACGAAGTATTGGTTAGAGATTTTGATTCAGATAGAAATTATCAAGATTTAATCGATAAAATTGATTATTTCAAAAATTTAAAAATAAACGCAATTCAATTAATGCCAGTAATGGAATATGAAGGAAATGAATCTTGGGGTTACAATACTTCATTTCACATGGCATTAGATAAATATTATGGAACTGCCAATAAATTTAAAGAATTTATAGACCTATGTCACCAAAACGGAATTGCTGTAATCCTTGACGTTGCTTTAAATCACGCTTTCGGAAGAAATCCAATGGTAAGAATGTGGATGAAAGATGCTGATGGTGATGGTTGGGGTGATCCAGCTGCAGACAATCCATACTTTAATGAATTCGCTAGACACAGTTACAATGTTGGATCTGATTTTAATCACCAACAAGCTAGAACGCAATATTATACAAAAAGAGTAATTAAACAATGGATTCAAGAATTTAAAATTGATGGTTTCCGTTGGGATTTAACAAAAGGTTTTACTCAAAATTGTACTGGTGGAGATGATGCATGTACCAATGCATATCAAGCCGATAGAGTAGCGGTTCTAAAAGACTACGCAGATTATTCTTGGACATTAGATAACAATCATTACGCTATTTTCGAACATCTTGGTGGCGATAGTGAAGAGCAACAATGGGCTAATTATAGAATTGGTGAAGGAAAAGGAATCATGATGTGGGGTGAATTAACTTCTAAATATGCCGAGTTGGCTCAAGGAACAGCTGGAGATAAAGACATCACTAGAATGGGTCACGTTTCAAGAGGTTTTACAGGAAAAAGATTAATCGGTTACCCAGAAAGTCACGATAAAGAAAGAGTTTTATACTCTGCTTTTACTTTCGGAAACGGAGCAGGTGCTTTCCCAGTACAAGGTAATCTTACCAATACAATTAAAAGAATGTCTGCAATTGGTGCGGTAAGTTTACTTATTCCTGGTCCAAAAATGATTTGGCATTTTGCCGAATTAGGACATACTGGTTCAATTTTCACTTGTGGCAATGGAACTGTAAATACCGATTATGATACTACTGGTGGCGATTGTAAATTAGATACAAAACCACAACCACAATGGGCAAACAACTGGCTTACTGATGTAAACAGAAGTGTTGTTTATAATAATTGGGCTAAAATGATTGATCTTAAAAAGAACAATTCAGTATTTAATGCCAATTATGCAATTAGTGGTCAAGGTGGAAACAATAGCGTAAGACAAAGAATTTACCTTTTTGGAGGAACGGGTTCTTTAACAAATGTTGTTATCCTTGCTAATTTTTCTGTAGCTAATTTAGATATTATTGCTGATTTTCCTTTTACTGGAACTTGGCATAATTTAATGGATAATTCAACTTTGAGTGTTTCCAATACTGCAATGACCGTTAATATCGAATCTGGCGGATTTAGAATTTTCGGAAATGCTCCAGCAGCTTTAAGTACAACAGATTTCAATCCGTTATTAGGAATTTCTTTAATGCCAAATCCAGCTTCGACTTATTTCACTATTAATAGTAGAAGTTTTACTAAAGTTCAAATTTATTCAATGACTGGACAGTTGGTGAGAACATTCGAAAATCAACCAGAAAATTATCAATATCCAATATCCGATTTAAATCAAGGTGTTTATTTTGTGAAAGTATCAGACGATAATAATCACAATCAAACCCTTAAATTAATTAAACAATAAGAGAGTTAGTTAGTTAAAAATAGATTTCCCAAAAGACCTTTCATTAATTTGTTAGGTCTTTTTTTATTCCGTTAACTTATTATAGATTTGCGCCATATTAATAAGATTGAAAATCATTTATGAAACGAATTGTAATAAAAGCACTTAAAATTTTTGCCATTTCAACAGGGTCAATTTTGTTATTAATGTTTTTACTACCAATTCTTTTTCCTAGTAAAATTGAACTTGAAATTAAAAAATTTGCCAACCAAAAATTAAATGGCGAATTGGCTTTTAAAGAAGCAAATCTTTCCTTTTTTAATCATTTTCCATCCTTAACATTATCATTAGAAGAGTTTTCATTAAAAGGTTCTGCGCCGTTTAAAAAAGATACATTAGTTGCCGCAAACGAAATTGCCTTTGGAATAAATTTGAAACATTTACTATTTAAGGGAGATGTTACTATTGACAAAGTTTTCCTTTCAGATGCTTTTGTAAATATTAAAGTCAACGAAAAAGGTGAAGCTAATTATAATGTATATAACTCTGAAAATAAAGCAACTACAAAAGATACGGCTGCAACAAAACTTAGATTAGATAAAATAATAATTGAAAATACGCATCTTGTTTATGATGATAAAGCAACAAAAATTTTAATTGATGCAAAAGGATTTAATTACATAGGAAAAGGTGATCTTGATAAATCGATATTTGATTTAAAAACCGAAGCACACATCAATGATTTCAATTTTACATTCAATAAGGAACAATACTTAAAAAATAAAAAGGTGAACGCCGAGTTAATCACCAAAATAAATACCAATTCGCTTTCCTTCATTTTTGAGCAAAACAATTTAAAAGTTAATAAACTTCCAATCGACTTTGTAGGAAAGCTAGATTTCCTTAAAAACGGTTACGATTTAGATTTCAAAGTGCAATCCACAAATAGTAAACTAAATGATTTCTTCACCGCTTTGCCACCAGCATACGTAACGTGGTTGGAGAAAACAAAAGTAAAAGGAAATACCGACTTGCTACTCACGTTAAAAGGAAAGTACATTGCTTCAACAAATGAAAAACCAGATTTAGGGTTTACTATGAAAATCCGAGAAGGCGAAATTAATTATAAAAAAGCACAAACATCTGCAACAAATATATTTCTAAACTTTGACACCAAATTACCATCGTTGGACGTCGAAAAATTAAAGATAAACATTGATTCTGTCTTTTTTAATTTAGGTAAAGATTATGTAAAAGCCATTATAAAAACAGAAGGTCTAAGTAGACCAAACATTGATGCAACAATTAAATCTAAAATCAATTTGGCCCAACTAGATCAAGCGTTTGGCATACCAAATATCGATGTGAAAGGATTGTTAGATGTCGATATAAATTCGAAAGGAGTTTATGATAAAGTCAGTAAAAAACTACCAATAACCAAAGGTTCAGTTTCGTTTAAAAACGGATATATAAAGACTAATTATTATCCAAATGCAATAAAAAATATCAACCTTTTAGCTTCCGTTTCAGATGATTCGGGAACATTGAAAGATTTAAAAATAAATATAAATCCAGCTTCATTCGATTTTGCAGGCAAACCAATTTACGTAAAAGCAAATCTTGAAAATCTCGAAAATGTGAAATACGACATTGACGCCAAAGGCGAATTAGATTTGGAAAAAATCTACAAAGTATTTTCTCAAAAAGGATTGGATTTAGAAGGTTACATAAAAGCTGATGTCTCGTTTAAAGGCACACAACAAGATGCAACAGCTGGAAATTATAGTAAATTAAACAATAAAGGAACGCTAATTCTTAGAAATATCAGAACCAAATCGGAGTATCTTCCTAAACCATTTATAATTAAAGAAGGACTTTTTGTTTTCAATCAAGACAAAATGAATTTCAACAATTTCAGTGCAGTCTATGGAAAATCCGATTTTAAAATGAATGGCTACTTGCAAAATGTAATCGATTTTGTGCTGTCGGATAAAGCAATTTTAAAAGGAAACTTTAATGTAAATGCCAATTACATCAACGTCGATGAATTTATGTCTAAATCGGATGATAAAGCAACTGAAACAGCTTCAACGTCAAATGGAGTTGTTATAATTCCGCCAAATTTTGATTTGCAATTTAATTGTTTGGCACAAAAAGTAGATTTTGACGAATTAAAACTGCAAAATCTAAAAGGAAATGTAGTAATCAATAACGGAAAATTGTATCTCAATAAATCGGCTTTCGATATTATTGGTTCCAATGTTGCAATGGATGTCATTTATGGAAACGAATCTACAAATAAAGCCTTTTTTGATTTTAAAGTATTAGCTAAAGAGTTTGATGTGAAACGAGCTTACAACGAAATCAAAATGTTTAGAGAAATGGCTTCTGCTGCCGAAAATGCCGAAGGAATTATTTCATTAGATTACAACGTATCCGGAAAATTAAACAACGAAATGATGCCAATTTATCCATCAATTAAAGGTGGTGGAACACTTTCTGTGAAAAATGTAAAAATGAAAGGATTCAAAATGTTTAGCGCTGTTAGTAAGAAAACAGGTAAAGACGGAATCAAAAATCCTGATGTTTCCAATGTTGATATCAAGTCAACCATAAAAAATAACATTATCACTATCGAACGATTTAAGTTCAAAGTAGCAGGATTTAGACCAAGAATTGAGGGAACAACTAGTTTTGACGGAAAATTAAATATCAAAATGCGATTGGGTTTACCGCCATTAGGAATCATAGGAATTCCATTATCAGTAACCGGCACAAAAGATAACCCGAAAGTAAAATTAGGACGAAAAACAGAAGACCTAGAAGAAACAGAATATGAAGAAACTTCAGAACCGTCAAAATAATAATTTCAAAACGCATCGCTGAAAAGTTGGTGCGTTTTTTAATTTTTAAAAACAAAAAACCCGAATATTGCTATTCGGGTTTCGTGGTACCTCCAGGGATCGAACCAGGGACACATGGATTTTCAGTCCATTGCTCTACCATCTGAGCTAAGGTACCTTTACAATTTTTAAGTAATACTACTTGTTCATTGCGGGTGCAAATATAGAACGATTTTTAATTTATCCAAAACAATTTTTAAAAAAAATCTATTTGTACCTTTGCCTTTCTAAATTTAAAAATATGCTTCTAGCTATCGATGTTGGAAATACTCAAATCAAATTAGCTGTATTTGAACACCATACACTAATCCATAAAGAAATTATTGCTTATAATGATTGGCAAATTGCAGTCAAAAAAAATTTAAAAAAATTTTCAAAAATTGAAAATATCGTCGTTGCATCGGTCGGAAAACTCAATAAAGAAGACTTTTTAGAATTAAATTCTAATGTAAAAATCTATTTTATCACAAAAGAAAGTAAATTTCCTTTCCAGAATTTATATGCAACTCCAAACACTTTAGGAATTGATAGAATGGTTTTGGCTGCTGGAGCTGTTTTGCAATTTCCAAACAAAAAACGATTAGTTATTGATGCTGGAACTTGCATTACTTATGATTTTATAGATGAAAATGACAACTATCTTGGTGGTGCTATTTCACCTGGCATCAGACTTAGATACGAATCACTTCACAATTATACTGCAAAATTGCCGTTGTTAACTAAAGAAAATCCAGATAATATAATTGGAAATTCTACAAATCAATCGATTCATTCGGGAGTTGTAAATGGTGTTGCAATGGAAATTGATGGGTTTATAAACAATAGTTTTGGCGAAAATGATAACTTTATCATAATTTTAACTGGTGGAGACGCAGAATTTTTGGCTGATAGATTAAAAAATACCATATTTGCCAATTCAAATTTCCTTTTGGAAAGTTTGAACCAAACATTTCAATACAATCACAAATGATTAATAAAATTATTGTAAGCCTTTGCTTATTCTTATCGTTAGCTTCTTTTGCTCAAGAAGGTACTTCTTCGCCTTATTCTTTCTACGGACTTGGTGATGTTCGTTTTAGAGGAACTGTAGAAAATCGTTCTATGGGTGGTTTATCAGTTTTATCTGATAGTATTCATATTAACTTGCAAAACCCAGCGCAATTAGCTAGTTTGAAACTGACCACTTTTGCTATAGCTGGAACTTTTACGCCAACTAAGATGAAAACTTCTACTCAAGAAGAAAAATCGCAAAGAACAACGCTAGATTATCTTGCAGTTGGGTTACCATCAAAAAAATTCGGATTCGGATTTGGATTAATTCCATATTCTTCTGTTGGATATAAAATTTTAAATTTTGCTACAGACACCGATCCAACGACAAGAAGATATACAGGGACTGGTGGAATAAACAAAGCCTTCTTTGGAATGGGTTATCAAATCACAAAAAAATTAAGTGTTGGAGCTGATTTACAATATAATTTTGGAAATATCGAAACCAAGAGTGTAAACTTTATTGATGGAGTTCAATATGGTTCAAGAGAAATAAATAGATCAGAAGTTTCTGGAGTGAATTATAATTTTGGTCTTGCTTTTCAATCTAAAATCAGTAAAAAGTTAACTCTTTTTAGTGGTTTAACTTATACACCTCAAGCCAATTTGAATTTGGCAAATGAAAGAAAAGTTGCAACCATCCAATTTTTAACAGCAGGTGGCGAAAGAGTAGTTGAGGAAGAAGATATTAATGTAGATGATTCTAAATTAAAAATGCCTTCTAAATTAACTTTTGGAACTGCAATTGGACAAGTGAGAAAATGGATGATTGGTACCGAAATTACTTTTCAAGGAACTAGTGATTTAGGAAATAGATTCAATGACATCAGCAATGCAACATATGAAAACTCTGTTCGTTATACTTTAGGAGGTTATTATATTCCAAAATATACTTCGTACACAAGTTATTTAAGTAAAGTAACCTACAGAGGTGGATTTAGATATGAAAACACAGGACTATTAGTTTTCGGTCAACAAATCAATGATTATGCAATGACGCTTGGATTCGGTTTGCCACTTAACGGAACATTCTCTAATGTAAATTTAGGATTTGAATTTGGTAAAAGAGGTACAACTAATGCCGGTTTAATTGAAGAAAACTATACTAATATTAGCCTCGGATTTACTTTCAATGACGAATGGTTTAGAAGACGTAAGATTAATTAATCTAAAAGCTTAAAATTATGAAGACACTTTTTTCTTTAGTACTTTTTTTAATTTCTTGTGAAACTATTTTTTCTCAAGAAATTGATTGTGATAATAAACAAAAACAACTGTCTTCTGCC
>NZ_DQDX01000064.1:0-6891 GCF_003525665.1 Flavobacterium sp. | reverse complement strand
ACAACTGTCTTCTGCCATTACTGATGCCGATTTCGCTAAAGCAAATGAAATTCTGGCTGAAACTAGACTGAAATGTGCTACAAAATCAGAAGTTTTTTATCTTCTAGGAATTGAAGTGCTAAAATATAATATCGAACTTGCAGCAGATGATAAAAAGGAAGTTGCCGTTTTAGATTTGGTGAAATTTTATGATCAATACGATAAAAATTTCCCGGACAATAAAAATGGAAACCTTATCAACAAAGCAATGGTTCTTTACGAATCTAAAATTTCTAAAGAAAACGATGCTTACCAAAGTTTTGATAAAGCATTTGTAAAAGATAAATTTCAGTTTAAAAATCCTAACGCGTTGTTCACTTACTTTAGCTTGTTTAAAGAGAAATACAACGACAAGAAAAACAATATTTCTTTCGATCAATTGTTAGGCAAATACAGCGAAGTTTTATCGGTTGTAGAAAAAAACAGAAAAGAATTTCCAGAGAAAGAGGTAGAATTCAACAATGCATTTTTAGCAATTAATTCATTAGTAAAAGATGATTTAAGCAAAGAAAAGGTTGTGGCTTTCGCCGAATCTAACTTTGCTTCCAATAAAGAAAATATCGGTTGGTTAGAATCTACAGCTAATTTATTATCCCAAAATGCAGCCAATTCTCCAATCTTTGGAACGGTTGCAAACCAATTACATTCGATAAATCCAACAGAGAAATCGGCTTATCATTTAGGAAATTTTAATTTAAAAACTAGAAATCAAGGTAAAGCTGTTGACTACTTTAATCAGTCGGCTTCACTATCTACAGATAAATTAGAAAAAGCTAGAACTTACTATACTTTAGCTAATATCCTTTCGGCAACAGATAAATCGAAATCCAAAGAAGCATTAAAACTTGCTATAGATAACAATCCGTCTAACGGCGAATATTATGTTTTTCTTTCAAGTTTATATTCTAATGCTGCAACAGAATGTGGTACAACAAGTATTGAGAAAAAAGCCATTTATCAATTGGCAAAAACTACAATAAACAAAGCAGCTCAAGTAGAACCTAAATTTAAAGCAACTGCCGATCAATTTTCTAAGAAATTAGAAGCACCAACTTCACAAGAGTTAAGTGCAATTAAAAAGAACGGCAATAAAGTTGTAATTGGTTGCTGGATAAACGAAACAGTTCAGTTCTAAAAATAATGGTAGCAAAAAAAATAGTATTATTTTCAACAGCAATTTTAGTTGCTTTACTACTACTGTCTTCTTGCGAAAGTAATTTCAGAGAAGTTCAAAAGTCGAATTTTGCTGAATTCACTCCAAGCGGTGAAGCCGACACCATTGATTTAAAATACACCGATTCGGGAAAAATTAAATCCATTTTGGTGAGTCCAAAAATGCTAGATTATGCAACGGTTGAATTTCCATTTACCGAATTTCCTAAAGGTTTAAAAGTAACGATGTATGATAACAATGGGAAGAAAACATTTGTAACTTCCAAGTATGCCATCACTTTTAAAAACACCGATTTAATTGATTTACAAGGAAATGTAAAAATTACAAACGAAGCCGGACAATTATTTGAAACAGAACAATTGTATTTTGATCAAAAAAACGAATGGTTTTATACCGAAAAAAGGTTTAAATTTACAGATGCTAAAGGATTTACCTACGGTGAAGGAGTAGATTTTAGCAAAGATTTTAAAATAATAAACTCACAGAGAATTTCTGGCGAAGTACAAAGCGAAAAATAATTATGAATTACTTAAATTTTACAAAATATATTTATTTATTAGTTGGTATTGTCATGACAGGCGACGCCATTTATAATTGGAATAACCCAGAAAAACCTTGGCTTTCAGTGTTAATAGCTGCAATGGGTTTCTTTACTTTTTTCTTTAGAAGTCGTTTCGCTAAAAAGTTTGAAGCTAAAAGAAATCAAGCTACTACAGCAAATCAAGATTCTGTAGAAAATCAAAATAAATAATAGATGGAAATTGTAGTGATAATTGTTTGTTTATTACTTTCTGCCTTTTTCTCCGGAATGGAAATTGCCTATATTTCTTCCAATAAAATTTATCTTGAAATTGAGAAAAAACAAGATAATTTTCTTTCCAATATTCTAACTAAAATTACCGAAAAACCATCAAAATTCATAGCTACAATGCTTGTTGGAAACAATATTGCTATAGTTATTTATGGTTTTTTTATGGGTGATTTAATAATGAATTGGATCAATTTCTTAGGATACCAATTCTCTGAAATCACCAATGTTTTAATACAATCGATTATTTCTACTTTGGTTATTTTACTAACATCAGAGTTTTTACCTAAAGTATTTTTTCAAATTTATGCCAATAGTTTGATCAAGTTTTTTTCCGTTCCAAGCTATTTTTTCTTTGTTATTTTCAACTACATTTCAACGTTTATCATTTGGATTTCTGATATTATTCTGAAAAAATTCTTTAAAACAGAAGGTGATTATGTGCCTTCTTTTTTTAGCAAAATTGAATTGGGAAACTATATCAACGAACAAATGAGTACCGTTGATAACGACGAAGACGTAGATTCTGAAATTCAAATTTTTCAAAATGCACTCGAGTTTTCTGGCGTAAAAGCAAGAGAAATAATGACGCCAAGAACCGAATTGGTAGCTGTAGAGTTTCACAGTTCTGTTTCGCAATTAAGAGAACTGTTCATCCAAACGGGTTATTCCAAAATTTTAATTTATCAAAATTCATTAGACGATATAATTGGATACGTTCATTCATTTGAATTATTTAAAAAACCTCGAACCATTAAAGCAATAATGATTCCGGTAGAATATGTTCCAGAAACTATTTTTATTAAAGACGTTTTAAATTTACTAACAAAAAAACGTAAAAGTGTAGCCGTAATTCTTGACGAATATGGTGGAACTTCTGGAATTATAACGGTTGAAGATATTGTAGAAGAGCTTTTTGGAGAGATTGAAGACGAGCACGATAATGATCAAGAATTAGTTGAACAGAAAGTAAACGAGAAAACATTTCTATTTTCTGCTCGCTTGGATGTTGCTTATATCAATGAAGAATATAAACTCGATATTCCCGAAAGTGATTCTTATGGAACTCTTGGCGGATTTATTGTAGATTTCTCAAAAGAAATTCCTCAAAAAGGAGAACAAATTACCATCGAAAACTTACATTTTGTAATTGAAGAAGCTTCAAATAACAAAATAGATTTGGTAAAAATGACCATTACAGAGTAAAAATAAAAAAAAATCACTTTTTTATTGAAATTATAACTAGACTTTTATAATTATTTCATAGATAATTGTATTTTCGCAAATTGAATTAAAAATTAACATATATAAAAATGGCAGTTTTACAAAAAATTAGACAACGTTCTGGATTACTTTTACTAGTTATCGGATTTTCATTATTGGCTTTCGTCGTTGGTGATTTAATTCAAGGAGGAACTTTTGGAAGACAATCTACTGATGTTGGTAGCATTAACGGAAAAGATGTTCCATTTGAAGACTTTAGAATAAAAGTCGCAAATATGGAGAAAAATGGTCAAGGAACGACGCAAACTCAAGCTGCAAATCAACTTTGGGAACAAGAAATTGCAATTGCACTTCTTACTGCAGAATTTGACAAATTAGGTCTTCGTGCTGGTGAAAATCATATCATCGAAAATTTTAAAAATGATCCAAATATTGGACAAAATCCTGCTTTCTTAAATGAATTAGGGAAATTTGACTTGAAAAAATTCAAAGAGTATTTCAAAACTAATCCTGAGCAAGCTCAAATGATGAAGGATAGAGAAAAAGATGCTGAATTGAATGCAAAATACCAAATGTATGCTGCTTTAATCAAAGGTGGAATGTACACAACTGAAGCTGAAGGTAAATTCAAATACGAATTAGAATCTAATAAAACTTCATTTGATTATGTAGCACTTTTATATTCTACTGTAAAAGATAGCGATATTAAAGTTACAGACGAAGATTATCTTGCGTACATGAAAAAACGTGAAAAAAGATTTAAATCTGAAGGAACTCGCGAAATTGAATACGTTGTTATAGAAGATACTCCTTCTAAAGAAGACCAAGCTGAAGCAAAAGCTAAAATTGATGCATTGTTGGCTGGTGGTGTTGTTTTTAACAACGAAACTAAAACTAACGATACTGTTCCAAGTTTTAAAAATGCTTCAAATGTTGCTGAATATATTGCAGCTAATTCTGATACGCCATACGATTCAACTTATGTAAGCAAGCAAGACTTACCAGCAGAACACGCAGAAGCTTTATTCAACTTGCCTACAGGTGAAGTTTACGGACCATATATTAATGGTAAATATTATGTAGTTTCTAAATCAATGGGAAGAAAATCGGGTGCAAAAGCAAAAGCAAGCCATATTTTAATTTCTTGGGAAGGAACACAATTACCAAACAAAAAAGAAAAAAGAACTAAAGAAGAAGCTAAAGCTAAAGCCGATAATTTATATGCTCAAGCTGTTGCTAATCCGGGAAGTTTTGCAATGTTAGCTTTAACAAATTCTGATGATTCATCTGCTCAAAGCGGTGGTGATTTAGGATATTTTGGTCCAAACCAAATGGTGAAACCTTTTAATGATTACGTTTTTGCAAATCCAGTTGGAAAAATTGGTTTAGTTGAAACAGAATTTGGTTACCACATTATCAATGTTACCGATAAACAAGATGCTATTCGTTTAGCAACGGTTTCTCAAAAAGTAGATCCATCACAAAAAACAACGGATGATGCTTACACAAAAGCAACTAAGTTTGAAATGGATGCTGCTTCTAAAGATTTTGCTGTTGTAGCAAAAGCTGCAGGTGTAACTGTTAATCCAGCAATTAAAGCTAAACCAATGGATGAAATGTTTGGATCTGTTGGAAATCAAAGACAAATTGTTAAATGGGCTTACAGCGAAGCTAAAGTTGGTGATGTAAAACGTTTCGAAGTTGTAAACGTAGGTCACGTAATTGCTAAGTTAACTAAGATAAACGAAAAAGGTTTAATGACAGTTGAAGAAGCAAAACCAATGATTGAAAGCATTATCAAAAACGAGAAAAAAGCTGAGAAATTAAAAGCAAAAGCGTCAGGTTCTTCATTAGAAGCTATCGCTAAAGCAAATGGTACAACAGTTCAACAAGCAGTAGATGTTACTGTTGGTAACCCAATTTTAAACGGAGTTGGTGCTGAACAAAAAGTAGTAGGAACTGCGTTCGGAACTGCAGCAGGAAAATTATCTGCTCCAATTGAAGGAAATAGTGGTATTTATGTAATTAAAGCTAAGTCGGTTTTAAAAGCTCCAAAAGCTGCAAACTATACTGACTATATTAATAAAGTAAAAGCTACAGCTAGCCAAGGTGTAGGAAGAGTTATTCCAGCGTTGAAAAGTGATGCTAAAATTGAAGATAATAGATTAGAATTTTATTAATATTCTACATCTTACTTAATAAAAAAAATCCTGAGCTTAGACTGCACCCAAAAGTTTAGACAAATTTATAATTAATTTTGATAATACTGAGCTCGATATTTTATCGGGCTCATTTTGTTTAAATTTGACTTTATTCTTTCGTTGTTATAATAGATAATATATTTATCAATTTCCTTTTTCAATTGTTCTATTGATTTAAATTTTTGCGTGTAAAACATTTCAGACTTTAATATTCCAAAGAAATTTTCAATAATTGCATTATCTAAACAATTTCCTTTTCTTGACATACTTTGAATAATACCTTTTTCTTTTAATAAATGCTGATAATGACTCATTTGATATTGCCAACCTTGGTCAGAATGAAGTAGTAGATTTGTATTGTTTGGTATTTTCTTAAATGCTTTTTTTAACATCATAACTACTTGATTAAATACTGGACGTTCTGTTAGTTCATAGCTGATTATCTCTTGATTAAACATGTCAATTATTGGTGATAAATACAATTTATTTCCTGACACATTAAACTCGGTTATATCGGTTGCCCATTTCTGATTTGGAGCTTCCGTTTTAAATTTTCTTTCTAATATATTTGGAGCTATTTTCCCATTTTCACCTTTATATGATTTATACTTTTTTACTCTAATAATGCTTTTCAATCCTAATAAATTCATTAATCTAAGAACTGTTTTATGATTGATAATTATTGCTCTATTTTGGAGTTCATAAGTTATTCTTCTGTAACCATAACGTCCTTTATGTTTTTGATAAATGGATTTAATTAACTCTTTAATCTGCTTATATTTATCAGATAATTTACTTTGTTTTTGATGGTAATAAAAGCTACTTCGTGCCATATTAGTCTGATTTAAAAGTACTTCTAAATCAAATTCATGCCTTAATTCCATTATGGCTTTGGATTTCTCCTGGCTTGAATTAAGGCGTCTAACTTTTTTAGCAATGCATTCTCACATCTAAGTCGTTCAATCTCTTTTAATAGTTCTTCTTCTCTTGTTAAAGGTTTGTCAGATTTACGCTTTTTACGTTTATAATCACTCATAGATTTTGGTTTACCTCTTTTTTTTGGTTTTAATCCTTCAACACCAAATTTAGCAAAATCTTTTTTCCATTTTGAAATAATGCCAAAATCTGGAATATTAAATCTTAAACAAGCTACTCTTAAAGGAAGTGATTCCTTTTCTATGGTTTTGATTACTTTTAACTTAAATTCAATTGAATAACTCTGATTTTTTCTCGGTAATAATCCAATTTTGCCCCGAACTTTATAAAAACTAACCCACTTACGTATATTGGATTCATCTATTGCTTTTAAATTAGAAACATGTCCACAAGAATAATGTTTCTTTAAAACTAACTCTACACATTCAAGTTTAAATGTGTAATCATACTTAACTTTTCTTTCCATAAAAAATGCCCCAAATAGTGTCTAACTTTTTGGGGCATGTTCA
>NZ_DQDX01000192.1:287-7661 GCF_003525665.1 Flavobacterium sp. | reverse complement strand
TTTTATAAAAAGGTTGGGAAGAATCATAAAAAATTATTTACTATGCATGCATAACAATTATTTTTATTATATTTGAAAAACAAATTAAATGACTATGGATTTTTCAGCAAAAATGCTTCGCGATGATGCGTTAAAAGGCAAAACAATTGTGGTTACTGGCGGCGGAAGCGGTTTGGGTAAAGCAATGACAAAATATTTTCTAGAATTGGGTGCAAATGTGGCTATTTCGTCACGAGATTTAGAAAAACTAAAAACTACAGCATCAGAATTAGAGCAAGAAACTGGCGGAAAATGTCTTCCAATTCAATGTGATGTACGTCATTATGACCAAGTGGAAGCTATGCTAGCCGAAGTTTTAAAAACTTTTGGAAAAGTAGATGTTCTGCTTAATAATGCTGCAGGAAATTTTATTTCTCCAACCGAAAGATTATCTGCAAATGCATTTGATACTATTATTGATATAGTTTTAAAAGGTTCAAAAAACTGCACATTGGCATTTGGAAAACATTGGATTGAAACCAAACAAACTAATTGCAATGTATTAAATATTGTTACAACATACGCTTGGACAGGTTCTGGTTATGTAGTGCCAAGCGCAACGGCGAAAGCTGGTGTTCTAGCAATGACAAGAAGTTTAGCTGTAGAATGGGCAAAATACGGAATTAGAATGAACGCCATCGCACCTGGACCATTTCCTACAAAAGGTGCATGGGATAGATTATTACCTGGTGATTTAGCCGAGAAATTTGATATGGCTAAAAAAGTTCCACTGCGAAGAGTTGGTGATCATCAAGAATTAGCCAATTTAGCAGCTTATTTAGTATCTGATTTTTCAGCATACATAAATGGTGAAGTCGTTACAATTGATGGTGGCGAATGGCTTCAAGGCGCTGGACAATTCAATATTTTAGAAAAAATTCCACAAGAAATGTGGGATATGCTCGAATCTATGATTAAAAATAAAGGAAGTAAATAGTACTCAGATGACAGTTTACAGATTTTAGATTGCAGGTTGCAGATTTATATATTTAAAAAGTCAGTTAGAAATTTTCTTTCTGACTTTTCTTTTTTTTTAAAAAAATATTGACTGATTGTCAGGTGCTGAACACGGAAAAAGGAACACTGAAAACTAAAATTTACAAGATTGTTAACAAATAACACTTTCATAAACCATAAAAAATCGTATTTTTACCACTCAAAATTTGAATAGAATACATGGGCAAAATCATTGCAATCGCCAACCAAAAAGGTGGTGTAGGAAAAACAACTACTTCGGTAAATTTAGCCGCATCACTCGGTGTTTTAGAGAAAAAAGTGTTATTAATTGACGCCGATCCGCAAGCCAATGCGAGTTCGGGTTTAGGTATTGATGTAGAAAGTGTTGAGATTGGTACCTACCAAATTCTTGAACATAGCAACATTCCAGAAGATGCAATTATAACGTCATCTTCACCAAACGTAGATATTATTCCAGCTCATATTGACCTTGTTGCCATCGAAATCGAATTGGTTGACAAAGAAAATCGTGAATATATGCTAAAACAAGCCTTGGAAAGCATTAAAGATAAATATGATTATATTCTTATTGATTGCGCGCCATCATTAGGATTGTTAACTTTAAATGCTTTAACCGCAGCCGATTCTGTTGTGATTCCAATTCAATGCGAATATTTTGCATTAGAAGGTTTGGGTAAATTATTGAATACCATCAAAAGTGTTCAAAAAATTCACAATCCAAATTTAGATATAGAAGGATTACTTTTAACCATGTACGATTCGCGTTTACGCCTTTCTAATCAAGTAGTTGAAGAAGTTCAAAAGCATTTTAATGACATGGTTTTTAAAACTATTATTCAGCGAAATGTAAAACTAAGTGAAGCTCCAAGTTTTGGCGAAAGCATCATTGCATTTGACGCAACTAGCAAAGGTGCAACCAATTACCTTAGTTTAGCAGAAGAAATTATTAAGAAAAACAGTAACTAGTTTATGACAAAGGCAATAAAAAAACAAGCTTTAGGAAGAGGATTGTCTGCATTGTTGAAAGATCCAGATAACGATATAAAATCGGTTGATGATAAAAATGCTGATAAAGTTGTAGGAAATATATTGGAAGTTGATATTGATGCCATCGAAATCAATCCGTTTCAACCTCGAACTAATTTTAATGAAGAATCGCTTAAAGAATTAGCATCATCTATTAAAGAACTTGGTGTTATTCAACCTATTACCGTTAGAAAATTAGATTTTAATAAATACCAATTAATTTCTGGAGAACGTCGTTTGCGTGCTTCAAAATTAGTCGGATTAACAACCGTTCCTGCTTATATCAGAATTGCTAATGATAATGAATCGTTGGTAATGGCATTGGTTGAGAACATTCAGCGTCACGATTTAGATCCAATAGAAATTGCTCTGTCTTATCAACGTTTAATTGATGAAATTCAGTTAACGCAAGAGCAAATGAGTGAACGCGTTGGAAAAAAACGTTCTACAATTACCAATTATTTACGATTATTAAAATTAGATCCGATTATTCAAACCGGAATTCGTGACGGATTCATCTCAATGGGTCACGGTCGTGCTATGATTACTATTGAAGATCAAGACGTTCAATCGGAAATCTATCAGACCATTGTTAGTCAGAATTTATCTGTTCGCGATACGGAAGCTTTGGTTAAAAAACACCAAGACGGATTAAAACCAGCACCAGCTAAAGCTAAAAAAACAAGTTCATTTTCGGTTGCCGATGATCAAAAGAAAGCGTTTACCAATTTCTTCGGAGCAAAAGTAGATGTAAAAGTGGCAGGAAATGGTAAAGGTAAAATTGGAATTCCGTTTCATTCGGAGGAAGATTTTAATCGAATTCTAAAATTGATAAACGGTTAATGATTAGGTCATTATACATAGTTTTAGTTGTTTTCCTTTTAGGAAGCACGACACTATTGGCACAAGATGATTTAAAAGTTACCGATGTTATTGTTGCAAAAGACACTTTAAAAAAGACAAAAATAAATCCGTTAGCACCTTCAAAAGCGGCGTTTTATTCGGCTATTTTACCTGGTTTGGGTCAAGCCTACAACAAGAAGTATTGGAAAATTCCAATTGTTTACGCTGCAATGGGAACAGGAATTTATTCGTACTCATGGAATAACAAAAAATACCATGAATTTCGTGATGCTTACAAAAGAAGATTAGCTGGATTTAATGATGACCAGTTTCAAGATATCTACGATGACAATCGATTGATATCTGGCCAACGTTTTCATCAAAAAAACCGCGATTTATCCCTATTAATTACTGCTGGACTTTACATTTTAAACATTGTTGATGCCAATATTGATGCGCATTTGATGCAATTTAATGTTAATGATGATTTGAGTGTTAGACCCGATTTTCAGCAGAATGATCTTAACTACAAATACAATCTTGGAATAACATTAGTTTACAACTTTTAGTTTTTTTTAACGCTATTGTTTGTAACAAAACAAAACTATTCGCAACCAATACTTTATATGAAAATAGCACTTCTTGGATACGGAAAAATGGGTAAAGTAATTGAACGAATTGCTTTAGAAAGAGGTCATGAAATTGTCTTAAGAAAATCGAGTTCAAGTTCGTTTGACGGATTAGAACATGCCGATGTTGCTATCGATTTCAGTGTTCCAGATTCTGCTACCACAAATATTTCTGAATGCATTACTAGAGGAATTCCAGTAGTTTCTGGAACCACAGGTTGGCTTGAAGATTATCATAAAATGGAAACTTTGTGTATCGAAAAAAATGCAGCGTTTATTTATGGTTCTAATTTTAGTTTAGGCGTAAACCTGTTTTTTGAACTCAATGAGTATTTGGCAAAAATGATGTCAAAGTTCAATCAATATTCGGTTTCGATGGAAGAAATTCATCACACACACAAATTAGACAAACCAAGCGGAACAGCTATTTCATTGGCAAACGGAATAATAAATCATACAAAATACAACGATTGGTCTATTGAAAATCCAAAAGCTGACGAGGTATTTATTGATGTTAAAAGAATAGATCCAGTTCCGGGAACACATTCTATTTTTTATACATCAGAAGTTGATACAATAGAAATAAAACACACTGCTCATAGCAGAGACGGATTTGCTTTTGGTTCCATCATCGCAGCCGAATGGTTGATTGGAAAAAAAGGCGTCTTTACTATGAAAGACGTTTTAGAGTTATAATAAACTATTGAAAATTGAACAAAGAATAAAAAATATAGAAGAAAGAATATAGAATATAGAAGGTTAAATAATTTAAGATATTTGGCTCTTAAACTTTTAAACTCATAAACTTTTAAACAAATATAAAATGACAGTATATCAATGGTTTGTGTATTTCCTAATTGTTCAACTAATCCACGGATTGGGAACATGGAAATTATATGAAAAAGCAGGAAAAAAGTCTTGGGAAGCATTTGTTCCAGTATATAATTCAATTATATTGATGAAAATAATAAATCGACCAGCTTGGTGGACATTACTATTATTCATTCCTGTTATCAATTTGATAATGTTTCCAATTATTTGGGTTGAAACTTTAAGAAGCTTTGGACGAAGATCAACTTTAGATACTTTTTTAGGTGTTGCAACTTTGGGTTTTTACATTTACTACATCAATTATACACAAGATGTTCAACACATTGCAGATAGAAGTTTGAAACCTTCAAATGCAACAGCTGATACCGTTGGATCATTATTATTTGCAATAATTGTAGCAACATTTGTTCATACTTATTTTATTCAGCCATTTACAATTCCAACTTCATCGTTAGAAAAATCATTATTGGTTGGCGATTTTCTTTTTGTTAGCAAATACAATTATGGAGCCAGAACACCAATGACAGCAGTTGCTGCGCCAATGGTTCACGACACTATTCCGGTTGTAAAAACAAAATCCTATTTGAGTTGGCCACAATTGCCTTACTTTAGATTTCCTGGATTTGAAAAAATAAAAAATAACGACATTGTAGTATTCAATTGGCCAATTGATACAGTTTACTACTTTAGAGATAAATCAGGAAGACACGTCGACAAACCAATAGACAAAAAGTCGAACTATGTAAAAAGATGTGTGGGAATTCCTGGCGATAATTTAGAGATAAAAGACGGAATTATCTTTATTAACGGTAAAGAATTAATTCTTCCAGAAAGAGCTAAACCACAATATTCTTACAAAGTTGCATACGATAATAAAGTTGCTATTGATTTTGAAAATTTAATTAAAGATCTAGACATTACTGATCCGTATGGCGCAAACGCTACAATGGATACCATTTATTTTAGCGCATTACCGTTTGCAAGTGTAGAAAAATTAAAAGCTACTTCTGGAATAAAATCGGTTACAAGAATAATTTCTAAAGCTAAGGATAAAACTATTTTTCCTCATACTGAAGATTGGAACAATGACAACATGGGACCAATTTACATTCCGCAAGAAGGAAAATCGGTCGCATTAAATCTAGAAACATTGCCTTTTTATTCTAGTATTATTACTGATTATGAAGGAAATAAATTAGAAATTGTTGGAAATGACATCTACATTAATGGTAAAAAATCAACTTCATATACCTTCAAGCAAGATTATTTTTGGATGATGGGAGACAACCGTCATAACTCTGAAGACAGTAGATATTGGGGTTATGTTCCAGAGAATCACATTGTTGGAAAACCAGTTTTTATCTGGATGAGTATCAAAGGAATCAATGATGGAATTAAAAATTGGAGCATTCGTTGGGATCGATTATTTACAACTGTAAGTGGCGACGGTCAACCGCAATCTTATTTTAAATGGTTTTTAGGATTACTTGCTTTGTACTTTGTGGGCGATTATTTCTGGAAAAAACGCAAAGCAGACAAAAAATAGTTTAAATGTTGGTTGTTTATAGTTGGTTGTTACTAACTATAAACTACAAACCATAAACATCAAATAATGAATAACATTTTACTTCAACCCACTTATTTCCCATCAATAAGTCATTTTGTTGCTATGGCAAATGCCGATACGATTACGTTTGAAATGGACGATAATTTCCAGAAACAAACCAATCGTAATCGAATGTACATTTATAGTCCAAACGGATTACAGTTGCTAAATATTCCAGTAAAACACAGTAAAGACGCGCATCAAAAAACACGAGATATCAAAATTGAAACTGCTTTCGATTGGCAGAAGCAACATTTTAAATCACTCGATGCAGCTTATAGAAGTTCACCATTCTTTGAATATTTTGAAGATGATATTCGTCCGATATTCGAAAAACAACACACGTTCCTACTCGACTTAAACTTTGAAGCAATGACTATTATTTCGAAATGTTTGGGATTGAAATTCGAATATAACGAAACTACAGAATTTTTTAAAGAAGCAACCCATTTTGCAGATTTACGTCATTTAGCAAACGGAAAAAAAGATAATTCAGAATTTGAAAGTTACACACAAGTTTTCGGAGAAAAATTTGGGTTTATCAACAACTTGAGCATTTTAGATTTACTTTTCAATGAAGGAAGACATGCTTTGCAGTATTTGAAGAATCAGAAATTATAGATTACTTTTCAACCATCAATCGCGTTACAATTGGATAATGATCGGAGTTTTTAAATTGAGGAAAGTTCTGAAAACTCTTGACTTTCATTGATTTATCGGCAAAAATATAATCAATTCTAGCTGGATAATATTTGAAATTGTAGGTTTCCCCAAATCCTTTTCCGGCTTCTTCAAAACAATCGTTCAAATTTCCTTTTATGCTTCTGTAAACATATGAAAACGCACTGTTATTCATATCTCCACAAATAATCATTGGAAACTTACATTCTTTTTTGTGCTTCATTAAAATCTCTGCTTGCAACTGTTGCTTGGTAAAAGCTTGACCAATTCGTTTGAAAACCATTTGCGATTTTTGCTGATCTATAGTTTCTACATGTTCTTGCATTTCGCTTACATCAGGAGAAATTTTTATAGATTGCAAGTGCATATTATAAACTCGAATGGTATCACTTCCTTTTCTAATATCGGCATACACAATTAAATTATCCGATTCTGGAAACTCAATATTTCCTTGATCGATTATTGGAAATTTAGAAAAAATCGCTTGACCTGTTTTAATTTTATTGCCTTGCATAAAAATAAACTTATGCTTGTAAACACGTAAATCTACATTTGCCGTTTCAGAATATTCTTGAATACAAAGTATATCTGGATTTTGTTCGTCTATAAATGCTTTCATTTCGTCTTTCACCGATTCGCGTTCAATCCATTGAAAAAGATTGAATAATCTAACGTTGTAACTCATTACTACAAAGTCTTTTTCTTCGCGCAATTGTTCTGTTGTCGAAAATTTGTAGAACT
>NZ_DQDX01000192.1:0-268 GCF_003525665.1 Flavobacterium sp. | reverse complement strand
GTACAATTCCAGACAAAATCATCTGACGTTTTAATTGCAAAATCCAATAGATAAAAAATAAACCGTTGACAATTAAAAACAAAGGTAAAACCAAAGTTAAAACTGATAAAAAAGGAAAGAATTTCGGAGCTAAAAAAGGTAAAACATAAGCAAGGAAAGTCAATACAGTCAACACTATATTGAAAAAATACATCACTTTATTAAACCTTGAAAGATTTTTCATATTTATTATACAATCGCTATTCGAAAATCTGCTATCTGAAATCTG
>NZ_DQDX01000038.1:14761-29540 GCF_003525665.1 Flavobacterium sp. | reverse complement strand
TTCCTACGGAATGACAAACTGGTTGTATATTATGTGAAAAACTGAAAACTGAGACTGAAAACTGAGACTGAAAACTGAGACTGAAAACTGAATACTATAATTCACCATCCCATTCGGCATAAAATTGCGATAGAAAAAGCTCCATAAATTGATGCCTTTCTTCTGCAATTTTTTTACCAGTTTCGGTATTCATTTTGTCTTTCAACAACAGTAATTTTTCGTAAAAATGATTTAGTGTTGGCGATGCGCTGTTTTTATATTCTTCTTTCGTCATTGAAAGATTGGGTGCAATATCTGGATTGTAAAGTGGTCTGTTTTTAAATCCGCCATAATTGAATGTTCTTGCAATTCCAATGGCTCCAAGTGCATCCAATCTATCAGCATCTTGTACAATTTCTAATTCTTTAGATGTAAATTTCTTTTCAAAATTTCCACCTTTAAACGAAATGTTTTCGATGATGTTTACCACATGAACTATAATTTCTTCGGAAGCATTTTGCGATTCGAGAAATTCACGAGCCACTTTTGGTCCAACGGTTTCGTCTCCATCATTGAATTTACTATCAGCAATATCATGAAGAAGTGCTCCAAGTTTTACAATTTGAATATCACAAACTTCATCTTGAGCAATTAACAAAGCATTTTTATAAACTCTTTCAATATGAAACCAATCGTGCCCAGCTTCAGCATTTTCTAATTTTTGCTTTACAAATAAAATCGTATTGTCTATTAAACTCATATTACATTTTATAAAAAATTCCAAACTCTAAATAAATATTGGAATTTGGAATTTTAATATTGCTATTTTTTGAATGTTTATTTAATCAAAGCTGGTTGAACCCATTTAAAAATATGATTCTCTTCTGGTAAAACCAATCTTTCAGAAATTTTAGCCATTCTTCCTGGCAATTTCATTAAATAATCACGCGCTTTTTCGGCTTCATCTGTTAAACCAGAAATTTTATCGATGTTCCATTTATCAATTAATTTCTGCATAATATCTACATAATCATTAGCGGTATAAACACCTAATTTTTGTGCAGAATTAGAAAATTGTTCGAAAGCAGTTCCTATTTTCTCACCAGATTCTCTCAAGAAATGAGCTGGCATTGTAATTTTTTGCTTCATCATGTATTGAAAAGCAAGCATCATTTCACTTGGATCTACTTTGAAAATTTGATTTACAAATTCACTATAAGCATGATGGTGACGCATTTCATCGCCTGCAATCATTTTGCACACTTTAGAAAGCTTTTTATCGCCATAATCTTTAGCTAATTGCGACACTCTATTGTGAGAAATATAAGTCGCAAGTTCTTGAAAACTAGTGTAAACAAAGTTTTTGTATGGATCTTTACCTGTTCCAATATCGAAACCATCGGCAATTAAATGTTGCGTTGTAATTTCTACTTCGCGCATGTTCACACGACCTGATAAGTACAAATATTTGTTTAGTAAATCGCCGTGACGGTTTTCTTCACTCGTCCATTGACGCACCCATTTAGACCAGCCATTTCTTCCTTCATTATCTACACCTTCTACTTCCATTAACCACGATTCATAAGTAGGAAGCGCTTCTTCGGTAATAGTATCACCAACCATTGCTACCCAAAAATCATAAGGTAAATCTTTGGCAATTTCTTGTAATTCTTTTACTTCTTCAAAGAAGTTTTCACTTTGTGCATCAGGCAAAAAATCTGATGGTTGCCAAATTGTTTCTACTGGAATTAAAAATTGATCGACAAAATCGTCAACCTTATTTTCTAGAAATTGCATCACCTCTAGACGGATGTTTTTTATAGACATTATATAGTTTATTGTAGATTTTAGATTTGAGACAAAATAAAATCTGATTATTATTTTAATGATTGCACAACTGCATTTTCGGTTTTTTGCATTATTTCTTCAAATGAAAAATCGCTTACTGCAATTGGATCGTGAATTATAAATTCCAATCGATTACCTAAACCCATTGGAAAAGCTCCAAATTTAACCATTTTCCACGAATTATTTATAGAAATTGGCACAACATAAGCAGATGGAGCGCATTTACAAAGAATTTTTAGTCCACTTTGTGCGAATTCTTTTGGTTTTCCGTCTTTGCTTCTTGTTCCTTCTGGAAAAATTACTGCTGAACGTTTATGAGTTTCAATATATTCTGCTAGACCTTTTATGGTTGGAATAGCTTGTTTTGGATCTTTTCTATCTATTAAAACGGAACCACCATGTCTTAAATTGTATGACACACTCGGAATTCCTGAGCCTAATTCTTTTTTGCTTACAAATTTTGGATGAAATCTTCTCAAATACCAAATCATACCAATAATATCATACATACTTTGGTGGTTGGCAACAAAAATAATTGGAGCGCCTTTTGGAATTTTATCAATGTTTCTAAACTGAAACCATGTTCCTAAAAGATTGACGCATTTTACCAAACAAAAATTAAGATAATCGACACTTTTTTTATGCGCTTGGTATCCAAAAACGTTAAAGCAAATCCACTGAATGGGATGAAAAACCACTAAACACAATCCGAAACATAGATAATAAACAACGGATATTGGATAAGAAATTAGCTTCTCCATGACTGTAAAAAATTTGTTGGCTAAAGTAAGAAATATATTTTGGATGGAATTGTTTAAAACTCATTTGTATAAACTTCTTTTACATCAAAAAAATATTTAATTTTACGAAAAATACAAGCAATTTAAATGAAAGAAAAAATGAGTTCAGAAAAAGACGCTAAATTAAAAGCCTTACAACTAACGCTTGACAAATTAGACAAAACGTACGGAAAAGGAACCGTAATGAAGATGGGCGATAAAGCCATAGAAGAAGTAGAAACAATTTCATCGGGTTCGCTAGGTTTAGATTTAGCTCTAGGAGTTAATGGCTATCCTAAGGGAAGAGTTATAGAAATATATGGTCCAGAATCGTCGGGTAAAACAACTTTAACGCTACATGCCATTGCCGAAGCTCAAAAAGCTGGCGGAATTGCTGCGTTTATTGATGCAGAACACGCATTTGATAGAAATTATGCCGAAAAACTTGGAGTTGATATTGAAAATTTAATCATATCACAACCAGATAATGGGGAACAAGCATTAGAAATTGCTGAGAATTTAATTCGTTCGGGAGCAATTGATATTGTAGTTATTGACTCGGTTGCTGCTTTGACTCCGAAAAGTGAAATTGAAGGAGAAATGGGTGATTCTAAAATGGGATTACACGCTCGTTTAATGTCGCAAGCTTTAAGAAAATTAACTGGAACCATTAGTAAAACTAATTGTACTGTTTTCTTTATCAATCAGTTGAGAGAGAAAATTGGTGTAATGTTCGGAAATCCAGAAACTACAACAGGAGGAAATGCATTGAAATTTTATGCATCGGTTCGTTTAGACATCCGTCGTTCATCACAAATAAAAGATGGTGAAAACGTAATTGGAAATAGAACTAAAGTAAAAGTGGTTAAAAATAAAGTGGCTCCACCATTTAAAACTGCCGAATTCGATATTATGTATGGCGAAGGCGTTTCTAAAACTGGAGAAATTCTTGATTTAGCAGTAGAATTTGAAATTGTGAAAAAAGCTGGTTCGTGGTTTAGTTATGGCGATACCAAACTAGGTCAAGGTCGTGATGCTGTAAAATCTTTAATAAAAGACAATCCAGAATTAGCCGATGAATTAGAGCTTAAAATAAAAGCATTGATTAAAGAAAATAACGCATAAAAAAAATCCCGTGTAAAAACGGGATTTTTTTACATTACAACGCAACCTTTTTATAAATTTTGCATCTAACGAAAACATAATGAAAAGAAGAATGAAAAATTTTATTATTATCTTAAGCATGTTTTTTGCTTTGAACTCTTGCACAGTAGGAAGTGATTCTGACAGAGAATTTATTTTATTGCCTGTTGAAGAAGTAGAAATGCCACCAAGTTACACGGTTGGAAACCTATCGATAATTAAAATTAAGTATAAAAGACCAACCGATTGTCACATTTTTAATGGTTTTTTTACCAATTACGAAAGCAGCAATATCTATAACAAAGTTGTAGCTATACGAACAGTAAAATTAAATAATTCTAACTGTTTAGCAGACGAAAGTATGTTTACGGTAGATTATGAATTTAAACCTACAGAACCTGGAACATATACCTTTAAATTTTGGCTAGGTCCAGATGCAAATGGTACAGACCAATATGAAACGCATGAGGTAGAAGTATTATAACTTTTAAAACTATATAGTTTGAGTTTAGAGCAACTCATAAATAATTGCAAGAAAAATGATATTAAAGCACAAGAAGCACTATATAGATTGTATTCATCTAAGTTGTTTTCTGTATGCTTAAAATATTCGCGCAATTATGAAGAAGCTCAAGACAACCTACAAGAAGGATTTCTGTTAATTTTTGAAAAAATAGATCAGTTTTCTTTTAAAGGATCTTTTGAAGGTTGGATAAAAAGATTAATGGTCAATTTTATTCTGCAACAATACAGAAAAGAAACTTTTTTAAATATTGTAAAGGAAGAAATTGCAGATGATATTGAAGAAGTTGAAATTGATGATGAAAACGTTTCTATCGATTATTTGCTAAAGATAATTCAGGAATTACCCGATAAATATAGATTGGTTTTTAATTTATATGCCATTGATGGTTACTCACATCAAGAAATAGCAGAGATGTTAAAGATTAGTGTAGGCACATCTAAATCTAATCTGTCTCGAGCAAGAGTGATATTAAAAGATAAAATAGAATCCAATAATGGAAAACATAAAATTCCATTAATGAAATGAAAGAAAATAAAAATATAGATCGTCTCTTTCAAGAAAGACTTAGCAATCTTGATGTTGCCCCAAAAGAAGAAGTTTGGGAGAATATTGAGTTGCGCTTGAAAGAAAAAAAGAAAAAGAGAGTTATCCCATTTTGGTGGAAACTATCCGGAATTGCAGCTGCTTTTGTAATAGGATTAGGAATTTACAATTTTACATTTGATAATAATACAGTTTCTAATGATGTTGTGATTGATACTAATGGTAAAAAAGAAAACACACCTAATGCTACTGGTTTAAAAGAATTAGAAAACAACGAAGTAGTATCTGATGAAAATAATGAAACAAAAAACAATAGTAATTCATCAAAAATAAATGAAGTTGAAATCGATGCTGATGCAAATACGAGTTCTAAAAACAATACTGCTGTTGCAAATAATTCTGATGGAACTAAAAACGGAAGAACTAATTCTGATGTAAATTCTAATTCTAAAAACAATACAGCTGTAGCAAATAATTCAGATAGAACTAAAAACGGAAGCATTAATTCTGATGTAAATACAAGTTCTAAAAACAATACGGCTGTAGCAAATAATTCTGATGGAACTAAAAACAGCAGCAAGAATTCTGATATAAATACTAGTTCTAAAAACAACATTGCTGTTGCAAATAATTCTGATGGAACTAAAAACGAAAGAACTAATTCTGATTTAATCAATACAAGTATCTCGAATAATTTAGATGCTAACAAATCTAAAACTGATATTTTAAATAAAAATAGTGACACCAATTTACCAATTAATAACACCCAAATTATTGCAGAAAAAACAAACTCTGAACTAAAGAAAGACGAAATAAAAAAAATAGACTCAACATCAATTGCTAGTGTTGTGCCTAACGCGATGGAAGAATTGCTCATTGAAAAAGAAAAGAAAACAAGTAAAGAACCAAAATTAAATAGGTGGCAATTGTCATCAAATGTTGCGCCTATTTATTTTAGTTCGGCATCCAACGGTTCGCCTTTAGACTCAGAGTTAAAAAATAACAGCAAGACCTATAAAACCAATTTTAGTTATGGTTTAGGTGTAAATTATGCTGTAAATAAAAAAATAAAAGTAAGAAGTGGTATCAATGCTGTTTCCCTAAATTATGACACTAACGATGTTTTAATTTCTCAAAACGCAAATGCCAAATCATTAGATCATGTAAAACCCAATGCTGTTGGTGCATTCATTCAAATTGAAAGTAAAAATTCAGTAACAACTACTGGTGGCACAATGGAGATTGCTTCATCTGGAAATGCTCTTAAAAAGTTTAATAGCACTGTTAATCAGCAAATTGGTTATCTAGAAATTCCTTTAGAGTTATCTTATAAATTGGTAGATAAAAAATTTGGAGTTGATGTAATTGGTGGAGTTAGTACGTTGCTTTTAAATCAGAATGAAGTTTCTGTAATTTCTTCTGGTGTTCAAATGAATATTGGTGAAGCAAATAATTTAAATGATATTCACTTTAGTACTAATGTTGGATTAGGATTTAAATACGGTTTTTTCAAGAACTTTGAAGCTCGAGTAGAACCCGTTTTTAAATATCAGATAAATACATTTATAAAAGATTCTGGCGATTTTAAACCTTACTTTTTTGGGTTATACTCTGGAGTTACTTTTACTTTTTAATTTGGTTAGATTAGGTTAAGTTAGTTTAAAATTAGTTAAGGTGTTATTGCTTCCGAGTAATAACGGAAAAGAGCGCCTAGTTAAGCGCTCTTTTTTATGGATTAAACTTTTGTAATTGGTTTAATATAATGTCTCTAGTTTTATTTTTCAATTCTTTTTTATCGTCCAATTCCTTTCCGTGGGTTTCAATAAACGAATGCACTTTGGCTCTCAATAATCCTGGACTTCCGCTCATAAAAGTATAGGAAAAACGCTTTTTATTATCGGCAAATGTCATGGGTACAATTGGTATTTGATGTTCCGATGCCAATCGAAATGCACCATCTTTAAACTCATCAAGAACTATTGATTCGTCTGGAACGCCACCTTCAGGGAAAATACAAATACTTAAGCCTTGTTTTAATCTTTTTTGAGCGCGTTCATACACTTCCATTCTGCTTTTCGGACTGTTTCTATCTACCAAAATACAAGTTCGTTTGTAGAAAAAACCAAATAACGGAATTTTTGCCAACTCCTTTTTTCCAACAAACACAAACGGATTTTTTACAATGGCCAACATCAACATAATGTCTAACATCGATGTGTGATTGGCAACAAGCATATAACTTTTTTTATCTTCAAGTTCTTGCTCGCGTTCTACTTTATAGCGAAATCCCATTCCGATTAGAATTCCTTTTGCCCAAATTCTAGCCATGATAAAAAAGTACGGATACCATTCTTCTCTCAAGATAGAAATCACCAAAAACGGAAACATAATGATAATGATTGCTCCCATCAAAATGTAAAACCAAATGCGCCAAAGCACCCAAAAAATAATTTTTAGTATTCTCATAGCGTCAAAAATAAACAATAGTATGTGAATTTTAATACAAAGGTTTAACTTTGCGGTAAATAATTTTAGATACTGAAATTAATTCAGCACATTATGGCAAAAATACTTACAGGAGTTCAAAGCACAGGTACACCACATTTAGGAAATCTTCTTGGTGCAATTATACCAGCAATTGAATTATCAAACAATCCCAGCAATCAGTCGTTTTTATTTATAGCCGATTTACATTCGATTACTCAAATAAAAGACGGTGAAACACTTCGAAACAATACCTACAGTACTGCTGCAGCTTGGCTTGCTTGCGGTTTAGATATCAATAAAGTTACTTTTTACAGACAAAGTGATGTGCCACAAACTGCCGAATTATCTTGGTACTTAAGTTGCTTTTTTCCGTTTCAACGATTAACATTAGCCCATTCTTTCAAGGATAAAGCCGATAGATTAGAAGACGTAAACGCCGGATTATTTACTTATCCGATGCTAATGGCTGCTGATATTTTATTGTATGATGCCAATTTTGTTCCTGTAGGAAAAGACCAAATGCAACACATAGAAATTACTCGTGATGTAGCTTCGCGTTTCAATCATCAAATGGGAGAAACTTTTGTAATTCCTGAAGGAAAAGTACAAGAAGAAACCATGTATGTTCCTGGAACCGATGGCGGAAAAATGAGTAAATCTCGCGGAAACATCATCAACATTTTCCTTGATGACAAAGCGTTGCGCAAACAAGTAATGTCTATAGAAAGCGATAGCACACCACTTGAAGATCCTAAAAATCCAGATACGTGCAAGATATTTGCTATCTATAAATTATTAGCAACTGACGAGCAAATTACCTCAATGAAACAAAATTACCTTGGTGGAAATTATGGTTACGGTCACGCCAAACAAGCTTTGTTTGAATTAATCTGCGAGAAATTTAAAACCGAAAGAGAAAAATACAACTACTATATCAACAATCTTGAGGAAGTTGACGCGTTATTAAAACAAGGCGCTGAAAAAGCTCATGTAATTGCAAATGAAGTTTTAGGAAGAGTTAGAGTGAAATTGGGATTTGATTAAACCGCTTCAAACAATTTCCCAGGCAATGGTCTTACAACACCTTTCAATTCCATATTCAATAAAATAGAAGAAATTCTAAATACTGGAAAATCACAATCGAGAGCAATTACATCTAGTAGTTGCTTTCCGTTTTTTTGGAGGTAATCGTAGACTTTTTGTTCGTCGTTTTCTAGAGAAACAAACAATTGCTTTTGGATAACTTTGCTCTCATCTTGTTTCAACTCCCAATTGAGAATATAAATTAAATCGGCAGCAGAAGTTAGTAAATGTGCTTTTTGAGTTTTAATCAAATTATTACAACCTTGACTAAATTTATCGGATGTTCTTCCGGGAACTGCAAAAACATCTCTGTTGTAATCGTTGGCTAAATTGGCTGTAATTAATGAACCACCTTTTTCGGCACTTTCAATCACGATTGTGGCTTCACTAATTCCAGCAACGATTCTGTTTCGTTTTACAAAATTTTCTTTTTCTGGATTAGAATTGCTCCAAAATTCGGTCATGAAACCACCGTTTTGTTCCATTTTGGCAACATACTTTTTGTGCACTTTTGGATAGACTTGATTTAGACCGTGAGCTACAACACCAATCGTTTGCAAACCTAAATCCATCGCTATTTTATGAGCAACGATATCAACTCCATAAGCAAAACCACTAACGATTATTGGGTTTAATGGCGCTAAATCTTCAATAAATTTTTTGCAGAATTCTGTTCCGTAGGATGTTATTTCTCTAGTTCCAACAATGCTAATTACTTTTCTGTTATTAAAATCGATAGTTCCTGAAGTAAATAATAAAATTGGTCCGTCGATACAATGTTTCAGTCGATCCGGATACTTTTCGTCTTGGTAAAAAAGACAATTGATATTGTTTTCTTTTATAAATTTTAGTTCGGCTTCGGCCAAATTAAAAACGGTTTTATCTTTTAGATTTTTAATTAAAACCCGACCAATTCCATCAATAGATTCTAGTTGATTGGCTTTGGCTTTGAAAATATTTTCGGCAGTTGTAAAGTGATTGAGTAGCTTTTTGGCAACAATATCGCCAACGCCATCTACTTTTAATAAGGCTAATAAATGTAATAGTTCTGTATCGTTCATTGTAAATAATTGGATTTCAAAAGTAAGAAAGATTTTTAAAATTGTTAACAAAGTTTGTTGATAAAATTTTGCGATACGCATTAAATAATTAAATTTGTATTTATGAAGATTGACCAATACATATCACAATTATTGTATCGTTACCAATGTGTAACTGTTCCAGGATTTGGTGCTTTTTTAACCGAAATCCAATCGGCGCAATTGCATGAAAGTTCGCATTCGTTTTATCCGCCTAAAAAGTTGGTATCGTTTAATTCGTACCTAAAAAACAACGATGGTTTATTAGCAAATCATATTGCTCAAGCCGAGAAAATGAGTTATGAAGTTGCTGTTTCTGCAATAGAAAATCAAGTTCTTTCTTGGAAAAGTAAGCTTCAAGATTTTGGTGCCATTAGCATCAAGAATGTTGGAGAATTATCTTTGAATGCCGAGAAAAGTTTAGTTTTTGTTCCGTTCGATCAATTGAATTATTTAACCGATTCTTTCGGATTAACATCATACGTTTCACCTGCAATTAAGCGTGAAGTTTATAATCATGTTGTTGAAAATCAAACAATAGAAGAAGAAGAAAAAGCTCCAATTGAGTTCATTGCAGAACCAAGAAGTTCGCGCAATTATATGAAATATGCAGCCATTTTTGTTCTGGGCGCAGGATTAATTAGCGCTGGTGGCTTCTTTGGAAATGAGTTTTATCAAAATAAAATTCAGCAAGAAACAGTTGCGGTTCAAACGAAAGTTCAAAACCAAGTGAATCAAAAAATTCAAGAAGCGACTTTCTTTATTAGTAATCCAATTCCGTCGGTTACGTTAACGGTGAAAAGCGATAAATTGCCTTATCATATTGTGGCTGGGGTTTTTACAAAAGAAAAAAATGCCGATAAAATGTATACTAATCTTGTAAAGCAAGGCTATCAAGCAAAACGAATTGCTCCTAACAAACACGGAATGTATCCTGTTCTTTACGGAAGTTTTTCTAATTATGCCGAAGCTCAAAAGGAAATGAATAGGATTAAAAAAACCATCAATCCTGATACTTGGCTTTTAATAGACGATTTATAAAAACAGAAAGTTCCGATTAATCTCGGGACTTTTTTTTAGCCCAGATAGTAGTGGAAAGCATTTTGTTATAAAAACTTATTTTTCTTAGTGTAAAAAAGCGACCAAAGGAAGCTCTTTTTACGCCGTAGAAAAATTGTTTTTACAACAAAATCTTGAAACGGATAGCTGGAAATAGCTTCAAATAATTCAACTTATTTTTATCAAAATTAAATACCTTTGCAAAAAAAACTATGACTCCAAAACATCCTATAGATTCGTTGACGATACTTACCGATTTAGTGTTGCCGAGCGAAACCAATCCGTTGAACAATCTTTTTGGTGGCGAATTATTGGCGCGAATGGATAGAGCCGCGAGTATTGCTGCACGACGCCATTCTAGACGAATTGTAGTTACGGCATCTGTAAATCACGTGGCTTTTAATCGTTCTATTCCTTTGGGAAGTGTTGTTACTATTGAGGCGAAGATTTCTAGAGCGTTTTCTACATCGATGGAAATTTTTCTAGATGTTTGGATTGAAGACCGCGAATCGGGAACTAAAATGAAGGCGAACGAGGCAATTTATACTTTTGTAGCGGTGAATGAAACTGGAAATCCGGTTGAAGTACCGCAATTGGTTCCAGAAACTGAGGAAGAAAAATCTAGATATGATGCTGCTTTAAGAAGAAAACAACTGAGTTTGGTTCTTGCCGGAAAAATGAATCCGCATGATGCAACCGAATTGAAAGCATTGTTTATGTAATTTTCTACAATTCTATATCCTGCAAGGTCTTTTTTCGACCTTGTAGGTTTCATAAAAAAATATACATTTATAAATATACCTACAAGGTTTTAAAAACCTTGCAGGATTTACTGATTTTTTAATTCAGCCAAGTTGCTGGATTATTGTAAGTTGTATTTTGAGAAACCATGAATTTGAGAATTGTCTTCCCATCGGCATTGGTTCTAATTTTTCCTAAACTTTGTTTTATCGATACTTTATCGCCAACGCTTACGTTCACAGAACTTAAGTTTTGATATACTGTAAAATAATCTCCATGACGGATAAAAACGGCGATGTTTAAAGGTGAGATTTTAATTACTTTAGTTACTTCGCCACCAAAAACCGCGCGTGCATTTGAACCGTTTTCTGTAGTGATTTCGACACCACTATTATGAACTACCAGCGATTTATAAACTGGATGTGCTTGATCACCATAACCCAAAGTGATTGCTCCTTTTTCTACTGGCCAAGGTAAGTTTCCTTTATTGGCTCTAAAATTATCTGAAATTACTTTTCCTTCTGGAGTTAAAATAATTTTATCTGATGATTCGATTTTTTTAGTTTCGGCAGCAGTGGTTGTTTTAGGATTGGCTTTTGCTCTTTCGGCAGCTGCTTTTCTATTGGCTTCGGCGATGGCTTCACGAATTAATTTTTTAATCTGTGCATCGATACGTTTGCTTTCTTGCTGTTTCGCTTTAATCTCGGCAGTAATTTGCTTTTTACTTTTATTTAAACTTTTTGCAATTTTCTCTTGCTCGGCCTTTTCTTTTTCAAGGTCTTGTCTTTGCTTTTCTTGATCGGCAATTAGTTTTTCTTTCTCGGTTTTTTGTCCAGATAATCTTTTAACATTATCGTCTAATCGAACTGTTTTAGACTTAATTTCTTCGCCTTGCATTTTTCTATAATTAGAATATTGCTTCATGTATTGCAATCTTTTATAGGCTTGCAAAAAGTTTTCTGAAGACAATAAAAACATGGCGCGACTTTGCGTAGAACGACTTTTGTATGATTTTACAATCATTTCTGCATAGTCTTCTTTAAGTTCAACAAGATCTTTTCTTAATTTATTTATTTCAACTTGATTGGTATAAATGTCATTGCTCAACAACTTGGTTTGCTTGGCTGTTGTGGTAATTAATTTTTGCTTTAAACCAATTTTTTCCTTTTGGATAGTCAATAATTTGGTAACCGATTTCTCTTGTTTTCTAACATCTTGAAGCATCATTTCTTTTTCACGGATTTCTGCTTGGATTTTGGCTTTACGTTGTTCAAGTTCTTCTTGCGTTTGTTGACTCCATGAAAATGAAGTTAGTAAAACTAAAAAAAATGTAAATACTGCTTTTTGCATATTCATTATTTGATATAAATTCTTTCGTATCCATCTGGAACGCTGTATGGAAAAGAAAAATCTTCGTTGAAAGTAATGGTTTTGTAATCGATGTCTATGTTTGTTTTCCCTTTTTTCTGATTGGCTTCAATAGCAAATTTCAAAGGTACTATCTTATCGGATAGTTTTTGGTATTCTGGATAACTTATTTGTAACTTTCTATCTTGCGCTGGTTGTTCAATTTCTTGCTTTTTTAACAGAAAATTCTCTGCCTCAAAGTAGTATGTTTTCTTTGTATTGGAATCTTTAACATCTTCCAATTTGTACATTTTATCTACGATGGAAGCTGTGTATTTTGAATTATTTAGATTGTCTAAAGCTTGTCCGATTAGTAAATTTTGAACTTTATTAAAATCTAAATCGGTTCCAAGCCATTGACTTAATGAAGCATAATCGCCTTCGAAATATTTTTTTCCTAAAAACTCATAATATTTCACAGAATTTGGAGTAATCAATGCTTTTGCCATTGTTAAACCAAGAACTCTAATGATAACCAGAATCTTTTCATCTTTTTTTATTCTAATATCTGCAGATACATTTTGAGAGTTTTTTTCGTCTTCAAATTTGACATTTGCTCTAATAGATAATGTAGAAAAGTCGAATTTATTGTTGTAATGGCTTTCTATTATTTTATCAGAATTTAAAACTTCTGTTGCAACACTTTCGGCTAAAACCGCTTTGGACTTGCAGGAAACCATCAAAATTATTGCTACTAAACTTAGTATCTTCTTCATTTTATTTCTTCTGTTTTTTTAGCAATTCGTTTGCTTTTGTAAAGTACATTTCTTTCTTTTTTGCATCGCCCAATCCGTTGAATGCTTCACCCAATTGAATATTGAAATTAGTTTCTAATACGATATCATCAACTATAAAATCAATTCCAGATTCTAATGCGTCTTTGGCTTTTTTATAATTTTTTAATTGATTATTGGCTAATCCATTGTAATAATACAATTGTGGTTGCGTTGGAAATAACTGCATTTGTTCTTCTGAAAATTTTGCTAAAACATCAAACTGAACGTTTTCGGCGTAAGCCTGAGACAATAAAATAATCGTTTCCATATCATCGGATGCCGATTTCAAATGCATTTCGTAATATTTTATGGCTTTGCTCCATTCTTTTTTGGTTTGATAAAACTTTCCAATTTCTTTGGCAACGCGTACTTCTTTATCGTTGTCAAAATAGCCAATTGCTTTTTCTAAATCTTTATCGTACTGCGGATTATTTTTAGAAAAAATTAGAAATTCATTCAGTATTCTATGTTTGATTTTTCTATCGACTTTATCGCTTGCCAAAACAATATTCATTGCTTTAACGGTTTTATCGCCATCATTATTGTTCAAATGAAATTTGAATAAACTCACTTGAGCCCAATCAGATGTAGGAATTTCTTTTTCTAATTGCTTAGCAACTTCCAACGCTTTTTCTTCTTGATTGCTTTGCGAATACATGAAAATTAGTTCGACATAATTGGCTTCGTCCTTCGGATTTTTTTTGATTTTTGCAATTAAATCTGCTTTTTCCGATCCTTGGTATTTGGCATCTTGAAGAATTCTTGCTTTGTATAATTCTCGTTTTTCAGTTTTTCCAATGGTTTCATTCAGGTCATTTATCAAAGTCAACGCTTTATCAAATTGTTGCGTTTCCATGTATAACGAAGTCAAATCTTCTTTATAATCGACTTTAAATTCGACCAATTTCTCAACAATAATTATTGCTTGATTAAAATCGCGCGTTTCATAACATACATCGTACATGCCTACCCAAGCCCAACGATTTTTAGGATCGATTTTGGTAGCTTTTTCAAAATTATCGTAAGCATCTTTATACTTCTTTTGGGATAGAAAATTCTTTCCTAATTCAAAATAAACGATGCCATTTTCTGGCTGAATGTCTTTGCATTTTTCTAATGCTTCAACTGCTTTATCGTAATTTTCGATTCCTTTTTGTTTCAAAGATTCGTAGAAATAATTTTCGAAATCATTATTTACAGAAGCAATATCCTCTGGTTCTGCTTGAGCCAAAAGTGTATTGGGAATGAATAACATTCCGAAAAGCAAACCGAAAACAATAACTTTTTTCATCTTTTTATTTTACACTAATTGCACGAATTTGCACGAAT
>NZ_DQDX01000038.1:1676-14631 GCF_003525665.1 Flavobacterium sp. | reverse complement strand
AATTGCACGAATTTGCACGAATTTATTATGTGGAAAAAATTTCACCAATATTATGTCTATTCTATTTATACCTACAAGGTTTTAAAAACCTTGCAGGAAATAATAATCTATTCTAAAACGGAATAATCTCCGATACTGATATTTGTAAAATTACCATCAAAAGTGGCATGATTTCCTATCATTGCATTGTCTAAAGTGGCGTTTTTAATATTAGAATGCGTTTGAACTAAACTATTCTTAATAGTACTATCAATCACGTGACAACCTTTTCCTAACGAAACATTTGGTCCAACCGTTGCATTAATTAAATAAACATCTTCACCAATATAACAAGGTGGAATGATAGTTGAATTTTCTAATTTCACATCTGCTGAAACTAAATTTTCACCGTCATTATGTAAAAAACCTAACATTCTTGAGTTGGTTTCAACCGTAACGTCTTTGTTTCCGCAATCCATCCATTCGTCCACTTTACCTGGTACAAATTTCATGCCTTTTGCCATCATTTGTTTAATTCCATCATTAATTTGGTATTCGCCACCATGAATAATGTTGTTGTCAAGAACCGATTGCAACTCGTTTTTAAGAACGGCTACGTCTTTAAAATAGTATATTCCGATAACGGCTAAATCAGAAACAAACTCTTTTGGTTTTTCTACCAATTCGATAATTTCTCCGTTTGCATTTAAGTTTACTACACCAAAAGCTTCTGGTTGATCTACTTGTTTTACCCAAATAACGCTATCGGCAGTTGTATCTAAATCGAAATCGGCACGAATTAAAGTATCTGCATAAGCGATTACTGCCGAACCAGATAAAGATTCTTTGGCACACATAATGGCGTGTCCTGTACCTAACGCTTCATTTTGATAATATATTGTTCCTTTTGCGCCTAATTTTTGAGCAATTGCAATTAAATCGTCTTCTACTTTTTTACCAAAACTTTCGTGAATGATGAAAGCCACTTCTTCAATTGGTTGATTTAAAACGCCAGCGATATCTTCAACCAAACGGTGAACAATTGGTTTTCCAGCAACTGGAATTAATGGTTTTGGAATTGTTAATGTGTGCGGACGTAATCTTGAACCACGTCCTGCCATTGGTACTATTATTTTCATGTTAATTATTTTTTTACCACAAAGGCACAAAGTTTTCACAAAGTGCACAAAGTTATATTTAAGTTTTTATCTGTTAACTGTTACTGAACATTACTTACTATTTCACTCCTGTACTTCCAAATCCGCCTTCGCCACGAGAAGTTTCTGACAATTCTTGAACTTCAATCCATTCGGCACGTTCGTGTTTTGCGATTATTAATTGAGCGATTCTTTCACCATTTTCTATGATAAAATCTTCATTGGATAAATTTACTAAAATTACTCCAATTTCACCGCGATAATCGGCATCTACTGTTCCTGGTGAATTTAAAACGGTTACACCTTTTTTGGCTGCTAATCCGCTTCTTGGACGAACTTGTGCTTCGTAACCAATTGGTAATTCTATGAAAAGTCCGGTTTTTACAATGGTTCTTTCTAAAGATTTTAGTGTAATTGGTTCTGATATATTGGCACGTAAATCCATTCCGGCCGAAGCAATGGTTTCGTAATTTGGTAAATCGTGAGCGGATTTATTGATGATTTTTATAGTCATTATTTTGATTTTCGATTAATGATTTTTAATAATGTTTCTTTTTCGTTGTAGTAGATGAAATATAAGAATATTCCAGACAAAGCAATTCTTATTGGATAACTTTCTCTTACGTAAGGTATATAAAACGAAACTGCAGAAAATAAAATTGTTACTCCCAAATAAGACAGAATTTTATTAATGTCATATGGAATTGGATACTTTTTTTGTCCCATTTTATAAGAAATAATCATCATAGTTCCATAAGCAGCAAGAGTTGCAACCGCCGAACCATAATAACTCATTTTCGGGATTAATAAATAGTTTAATGACAAGGTTACAAATGCGCCAACTATAGAAATATAAGCACCAATTTTAGTTTTATCAATTAGTTTATACCAAACAGACAAATTAGTATAAATACCTAAGAAAAAATTAGCTACAACAATTAGAGGTACAACTTTTATAGCATCCCAATATATCGCTTTGGGAACTAATGGATATTTTAATAAATCGATAAAAGCAATTACAAAAAAACAAATGAAGGAACCGAAAATCACAAAATATTTAGTTATCGTTGCATAAGTTTGAGGCGCATTTTCATTTGTTGCATGACTAAAAAAGAAGGGTTCAATTCCCAATGTGTAGGCTGTTCTAAACAAAACCATAAACATTCCTATTTTGTAACATGCCGCATAAGCTCCAATATCTTCTTTGGAAACATTCATCCAATCTAACAAAATTTTATCAAAATGTTCATTGATTGCAAACGCAGTTCCGGCAATTAAAATTGGTAATCCGTACTGCATCATTTGCTTCCACAACTTGAAATCAAACTTCCAATCAATTTTAAAATAATCTGGCGAAAGAATCACAAATGTTGATAAACTTGCAATTAAACCAGAAACGAAAATATATCCAACTTGAAAATTTTCAAAGTAAATTGTATTAAAAAAACCATCTGGATTTGAAGTTGCTATTTCTGGTAAAAAAACTAAGAAAAATAAATTTAAAAGTAAATTTAAAGCTACGTTTCCAATTTTAATTATAGCATAAGTCATTGGTTTTTTTTCAGCACGAAGTCTTGAAAACGGAATGATTACTAAAGCATCTAGCACTAAAATCCAAATACTGTAAGTAACATATTCTACATTGATTTTTGACCAAGTTGAAAGTGCATCTCTAAAGACTAATGCCAAAAACAAAAAGGAAATTGACGACCAAAAAATAGAAACTGATGCTGTAGAAATTACGCTCGATTTGTTTTCTTGTTTGTTATAAAACCTAAAAAAGGCAGTTTCCATTCCGTACGATAAAATCACATTGAAAAAAACAAGCCAAGCAAAAACTATAGAAACATCTGCAAATTCCTGCTTTGGTAATCTATCTACATACAACGGATTGAGCATGAAGCTAATCATACGCGGCAAAACCGTTGCCAAACCATAAATAAGTGTTTGTTTAAAAAGATTTTTATAAAGACTCAAAGTAGATTAATTTAGTGAGCAAAAATAACTAATTTCTTGGTCGTGTTGAAGGATACGCGAGAAGTTCTTTCTCTTTTACCGAATTAATTTTAAAAAATTGGGTTTTATTGTCTTGTTCAAATTCTAAAATGGCTTCGTTGTCTTTAAGATCAAACTTTGATTTTATGATTTCTGGTGAACTATTTCCGTATTCGTTTGATGCATTTCCGTCTAAAATTAAATCTGAATTTATTGGTTTTTGATAAAATCTAGCGACAAACGTAGTTTCATTTTCTTTAATAAAATTGGCTTCCTGATTACGAAAATATACTTTTTTAAGATGAAAATTGGGTGAAAAAGGTTCGCTAAATTTAAGATAGAAATTAATTCCGCTGCCAGTTCTTTCTTGTCCACCAATCCATCTTTGAAAATAAACCGATTCTGTTTTCCATGGTAAATTGGTTTTAACTTCTTGTTGCGAAGAGCAAGAGGTTAATCCTATAATTAAAAAGAATACTATTATTGTTATTTTATTCATTGGTTTGTTTTTAAGAAAATCCATTCTCGTCTATTGTCTTAATAAAATGAAAACCTCGAGGAACATAGCCTTGATTATAGTAAAATCGATGCGCATCAAAATTGCCAGTGAAAGCGTCGAGAACGACACAAGTACAATTTAATTCTTTGGCTTTTTCATCAATAAAATCGGTTAGAAGTTTTCCGATTCCGTTTTTTCGATAGTCTGGATGAACTATAAAATTATCAATTTCAAGGTATTTTCCAGTCCATAATTTGGTTCCAAACCAGAAACCGGTTAATCCAATGCATTTGTCTTCATTGAAAACCGCTACTTGCTTGTAATTTTTTGGAATCATATCCGATAGAAAACCTTCATATCTTTCGATAGTCATATTTGGATATAGAAATTTTATCGTTTCTATTTGCAAAAGCATTTCATCAACTGTAGTTAAAACTTGTAATTTCATTTCTGGATTTTAATCAGATATAAAAATAACAAAAAAGAGCCAACTACTGTTGACTCTTTTATATATTTTGAAATAATAATTTTAACCTATTAAAGCTACGCTTTTTGAAATTCGAAAAAATTAAAAGCTTTTTTTATCCTTTCAATGCTTCTGCTCCACCAACAATCTCTAAGATTTCATTAGTAATTGCAGCTTGACGTGCTTTGTTGTATGTTAATTTCAATTGGTTTCTTAACTCGGTTGCGTTGTCTGTTGCTTTGTGCATTGCAGTCATACGCGCTCCGTGTTCTGAAGCAAATGAATCACGAATTGCTTTATACAATTGTGTTTTTAACGATTTTGGAATTAATGTTAAAACGATTTCTTCTTTAGATGGTTCAAAAATATAATCACCTGTAGAAACTGGTTTATCCGATTTAATTGGAGCTAATGGCAAGAATTGTTCTGTTTGAACGATTTGCGTAGCTGCATTTTTAAACTGATTGTAAACAATTTGAATCTTGTCGTACTCACCAGAAGTAAATTTATCGGTTAAGATTTGAGCAATTTCGGCAACATTATCAAACGTTAAGTTATCAAAAACTTCACTTTTATTACCCGCGATTTTATTTGTTTTTGACAAAGCATCGTTTCCTTTTTTACCAATTGCAAAAATATCAACTTGCTTTCCAGCATAAGAATCGGCAATAAGTTTAGCTTGTTTAATAACGTTAGAATTAAAAGCACCACACAAACCTCTATTAGAAGTAACTGCAACAATTAAAACTTTGTTAACCTCACGTTGCGTTGTAAAGCTTCCGCCTACTTCACCATCAAGAGTTGAACTTAAACTTTGTAATAATTCCGTTAATTTTTCGGCATAAGGTCGCATTGCTGTAATTGCATCTTGTGCTTTTTTCAACTTTGCAGCAGAAACCATTTTCATCGCAGAAGTAATCTGCATCGTTGATGAAACGGAAGTAATTCTATTACGGATTTCCTTTAAATTTGCCATATTATTAGGTATTTGGTTGTAGGTTGTAGGTTGTAGGTAAATCCCTATCACCTACCACCTAAATCCTTTATTGGTATTTTGCTGATAATTCTTTAGCTGCTTTTTCGATAACGTCTGTTATAGTATCGTCAAGTTTTCCAGCTTTTAAAGCATCAAGTGTATCTCTGTGTTTGTTGTTTAAGTATTCGATAAAATCTTTTTCGAATTCTTTTACTTTATCAACAGGAACATTTCTTAATAAGTTTTTAGAACCAGCGTAGATAATAGCTACTTGATCTTCAACTGTATAAGGATCGTTTAAACCTTGCTTTAAGATTTCAACGTTTCTTTTTCCTTTTTCAATAACGTTTAAAGTTACAGCATCAAGATCTGAACCAAATTTCGCGAAAGCTTCTAGTTCACGGAATTGAGCTTGGTCTAATTTTAATGTTCCAGCTACTTTTTTCATCGATTTAATTTGAGCATTACCTCCAACACGAGATACCGAAATACCTACGTTAATTGCAGGACGAACACCAGAGTTGAATAAATCTCCATCAAGGAAGATTTGTCCGTCTGTAATCGAAATTACGTTAGTTGGAATGTATGCAGAAACGTCACCTGCTTGAGTTTCGATAATTGGTAAAGCAGTTAATGATCCACCACCTTTCACGATACCTTTTAAAGTATCTGGTAAGTCGTTCATGTCTTTAGCAATATCATCATCAGCAATTACTTTACAAGCTCTTTCTAATAAACGAGAGTGTAAGTAGAAAACGTCACCAGGATAAGCCTCACGACCTGGAGGTCTTCTTAATAAAAGAGATACCTCACGGTAAGCTACTGCTTGTTTAGATAAATCATCATAAACGATTAATGCTGGACGACCTGAATCACGGAAATATTCTCCGATTGCAGCTCCGGCCATTGGTGCATATACTTGCATTGGTGCTGGGTCAGATGCGTTAGCTGCTACAATTACTGTATAAGCCATTGCTCCTTTTTCTTCTAGCATTTTTGCAATTCCAGCAACAGTTGAAGCTTTTTGCCCAATTGCTACATAGATACAAAATACTGGTTTCCCTGCATCATAAAATTCTTTTTGATTTAAGATAGTGTCAATACAAACTGTTGATTTACCAGTTTGACGGTCACCAATAACCAACTCACGTTGTCCACGACCAACAGGAATCATTGCATCTACTGCTTTGATACCAGTTTGTAATGGTTCAGTTACTGGTTGACGAAAGATAACTCCAGGAGCTTTTCTTTCTAATGGCATTTCATAAAGTTCACCACCGATTGGTCCTTTACCATCGATTGGGTTACCTAATGTATCAACCACACGACCTACGATTTGCTCACCAACTTTTAAAGAGGCGATACGTTGTGTACGTTTTACTGTAGAACCTTCTCTAATTCCAGTAGATGGTCCTAAAAGTACAACACCTACGTTGTCTTCTTCTAAGTTCAATACGATAGCTTCCAATCCGTTTTCGAATTGAACTAACTCACCATATTGAGCATTTGATAACCCGTAAACACGAGCAATACCATCACCTACTTGAAGTACTGTTCCAACTTCTTCTAACGAAGCACCAGATTCAAAACCTGATAATTGTTTTTTTAATATTGCTGAAATTTCAGCTGGTTTAATTTCCGCCATTTTGATATATCTTTAATGGAATTCTAATTACTAAACTCTCTTTTTAATTCACTTAATTTACTAGCTACAGAAGCATTGTATTGCTTATCGCCAACTCTTAAAATAAATCCTCCAATAATTGATGGATCTACTATATTTTCTATAGTTATTTTCTTGTTAGAAAACTCTGCTATTTTGGCCAATACTTTAGTTTCTAATTCTGGAGTAATTGGGAAAGCTGTAGTTACTTTTGCAACTTCAATTCCGTTACTTTCGTCAAATAATCTATTGTATTGAATAGCTATTGATTCTAAAATTTCGAATCTTTTGTTCTCAAATAACAAATGAAATAAGCTATTTGTTTCTTTTTGTACGTTTGAAAAAACTTCAGACATAGCCGATTTTTTAACATCCATTCTAATAACTGGACTAGTTAAAAAGTCTTTCAACTCTGGACTGCTTGCGATAGCGTTAACAATAGACGTCATGTCATTGTTTACGGCATCAGCATTTCCTGAAGTTTGTGCAATGTCTAATATTGCTTTTGCATATCTAATCGCTGCTCTAGACATAATGATTAGTTTAATTTAGCGTCACCTAACATTTTCTCAACTAATTTAGATTGAGCTTCTTTGTTAGATAATTCGTCTCTTAATACTTTTTCTGCAATTTCTAATGACAATGAAGACACTTGGTTTTTCAATTCTGCCATAGCTGCATTTTTTTCGCTGTTGATTGCCGCTTTCGCTTGTTCAATCATTTTTTCACCAGTCGCTTGTGCTTCAACTTTTGCATCGTTAATCATTTTATCTTTGATTTCACGAGCTTCTTTCATTAAAGCGTCACGTTCTGCTCTTGCATCAGCTAATAATTTTTCATTATCTGATTTTAGGTTTTGCATTTCTTTTTTAGCATTTTCTGCCGAAAGTAATGCATTTTTGATTCCTTCTTCTCTTTCGTTTACAGCGTCAAGAATTGGTTTCCAAGCGAATTTTCTTAATAATAGAATCAATCCAACAAATATTACTATTTGCCAAAAGAATAATCCAAATTCAAACTGATTTATTAACTTTTCCATTATATATGATTTTACTTTTTTTTGTAATAATTAAAACAATAGTTACAACCAACCGTTGCAACTATCGTTTTTTAGTTTTTAATTAAGCAGCAAATAATGCAGCGAAACCAATACCTTCAATTAACGCAGCAGCAATAAGCATAGCTGTTTGGATTTTTCCTGAAGCTTCTGGTTGACGAGCAATAGCGTCCATTGCTGAACCACCAATTTTACCAATACCTAAACCTGCTCCGATTACAATTAATCCTGCTCCTACAATAGTTGGAATTTGCATAATATATATATTAAAAATTAAACATTCTTTATTTATGTCATTAGTAAACTAACAACGTTTTTATTCATTAGTGATGTGCTTCTTCATGATGGTGCTCTTCGTTGGCAGAACCAAAGTATAAAGCAGATAACATTGTGAAGATATAGGCTTGTAAAAAGGCTACTAAAATTTCAAGGATTGAAAGTACAAATGATAATCCGAAAGATAATGAACTTCCTATCCAACTTTTAAAGATAAACATTAGACCAATGATGCTCATTAAAACGATGTGTCCTGCAAAAATATTTGCATACAAACGAATCATTAATGAAAACGGTTTAATGATAATTCCTAATAATTCGATTGGAGCTAAAACAATACGCATTAATTTAGGTACGCCTGGCATCCAAAAAATGTGTCCCCAATAATTTTTATTAGCAGTAAAGTTTGTAATTAAAAACGTTAATATAGCTAATGAAAATGTAATCGTTAGGTTTCCTGTTACGTTTACTCCTAGCGGAGTTAATCCGAAGATATTTAAAAACAAAATAAAAAAGAAGATCGTCAATAAATAACTCATGTATTTCTTGTAGTGTTTCTCTCCAATATTTGGAATCGCAATTTCATCACGGATATAAACTACTAATGGTTCGAAAATTCTTCCAGCTCCTTTTGCAATTCCGCCATTCTTAGCATAAGATCTTGCTAAAGATGAAAATAAGAAAAACATTAAAATTGCCGTAATCATAATAAACAAAACACTTTTAGTAATAGAAAAATCAATAGGTCTTGCATTTGTTGGATGACCTGATTTTTCATCTTCTGTTAAAGTTCCAGTAGCATCTGTTTTGTAAATTTTACCATCATGGTGATTGATAACATAGTAATTTCCGTTAGATTCGGCAACTGCTTCTCCATGGTGGAATTTAGAAGATGAAAATATTTGAAAACCATTATCCCATAAAATAATAGGTAGTGGAAATCCATAATGTTTACCTTCTTTGTTATCAGAGAAAAAAGTAAAATCGTGCGCATCCAAAACGTGATGTTTAGTAAACGCTTTTACTTGTGACTTGATGTCTGTTGGTTCTGCATGAGCACTTCCAGAATGAGAAGCATCTGCATGAGCTTCAGTCGATTCGTGAGTTGCTTCTACTGCATGAGCCTCAACCGCTGTTGAATCATTTGAAGGATTTGCACTTGAAACTAATGGCATAAATGCTACTAAAAGTGCCGCGATAAAATGGAGTGGTTTTTTTGAAATCACCATAACTTTATTTTACTTAAATTTTAAGGTTTCTAAAATTTGGTGCAAAGGTACATTTTTTATTAATATTCCAAGTAGAATAAAACTATTTTTTAATCGAATTTGCAGATTTAATGATTGATTATTGTTTTTTATTTAATAATCTTATGGTTATTAACGTCTCAATTGCCAAAAAAAGAATAAATACTGTAAAAAAATTAATTCTTTCAACGGTATTTTTATTGCTTGACGATATAATATCAGAGAAAATAAAGAATAAGATTCCTGCTTTTATGCTTGTGATTAATAAATAGGTTAATCCAACTACATCTTTATTTCTTGAATTTACTATCAATAATATAACCAAAATGATAACAGAAAAGACACATAATACTGTATAAATAGTTTCTAACGAATGACTAAATAACTCGAAATTCTGGCTGAAAGATTCGGTTTGTAGAATTAATTTATTGCCAAAAAAAAGTACAACCGCAATTGATAAAGTGAGGATTACGGTTTTTAAAATTTGAAGTTTCATTGGTATTATTCTGAATTGCCGATGTCTTTTACTTGTCTATATACATTGTACATTGCCAGAAAAACACCCAATATTGTTATAGATTTAGTATAAATTTCCTTTGGATTTGGATATTTTTCATCGAGCCATTTTCCTAAGTAGGCAAACACAAAAATTATTGCGCCCATTTGGATTGGGATGTTTATTAACGACAACCATTTGTTACGCTGTTTTTTCTTCTGATTGTTGTCCTCCATTGGGTGATAAGCTTTTTACATTGGGTTTCATTACGCAGGTTGCTGTGAATTCTGCTCCTGGTTCTACGGCAAGTTTACCGCATTCTACTTCACCATGAATTATAGATTTTGCCTTTAAATTTAGAATTTCTAAAACCAAAATTTTTCCTTCAAATTTTCCCTCGATATCACAATTTTTACAAATGATATTTCCTTTTACGCTTCCAGCTGGACCAATTACAATTTTACCTTTCGATTGAAAATTACCAATTAAATGTCCGTCCAATCTAAAATCGGCAGAAGACGTAATATCACCTTGAATGATTGTTCCTTCTACAATTCTATTAGTTTTTCCTAAAAGATCGGTGTATGATTTTGGTTTTTTTTCAAACATAACTTTATGGTTTTCTCGGTGGAACTGAGCTTGGCGTTGGTGGCAACATACTTTGAGGCGCACTGTTTATGGTAGTGTTTGCTTTGGTAGGAATATTTTGTTGCTGATTTCTTCCACCATCTATTTTTCCGCCAGGAATGTCATCTTGAATCGAATTTATATCTTCTCTTTTTATTTTTTCTGGTTTTTGCTTTACAGCTGCTGGTTTTGGCAATTCAATTGCTGGTTTTGTTTTTGGAACAAATGTTGGTCCGTCTCCAGAAACATATTCATCCAAATTTTTATAAATCTGAACAATTCTATAATTTTCTGTTGAAATTACGATTGACTTATCTTCAATTTTATACTCTTTAAATTCTTTTAAAACTTGCGCTATTCCTTTGGCATTTTCTTCCGATTTTATTCCGTGAATAACAATTAAGTTTCTGTCATTTGTATAAATATCTGTTGAAACTGTAAGTGTTTCAATGGTGCGTTCTTTAGCAAATTTATTTAGTTTATCTAAAAGTGGTTTTGTGCTTTTATCGTCTAAACTATTTGCTGGTTCAAATATAATTTTCCATGAAGTTGGTGGCAAATCATTAAAATATAACGCCTCTAACATTGGAATTTTAGAAGAAATAAATGCTTCTGTTTCTTTTCCTTCTTGGCTGTTAGGATACGACAATGCTACATAGTTCAATGCTTTTTTATAATCTTTCAAGCCATATAATTTACCAACTAAATTAGCTTTTAATAATTCGAATTTTGGCAACATTTCATCACCAGTAAATTGAATTAATGCCAACTCGGTTCTGCTCAAAGCTTCTCTATAACTTCCAGATTCGTACTGTTTATATAGATTTGTATAAACCACTTCTGGCGAACCTAATTCTAAACTTACTTCATTATTATTTAAAATTTGAGCATAACGAGAATTTGGATAGTTTGAAGTAATTCTATTTTTCATTGCTGCCGCTTTTGCCGGATCAATGATTTCATAAATTTTATACAAATTATACATTGATGGCAACACCAATCTTTCTTCGGGATTGCTGTCTAATAATGTTTCCAGTTTGCTTGCGGCACGTTTGTATTCTTTATATTTCTCTTTATAAATTACACCCAACTGATAATAGGCAAAATTTCTTTCTTTGGCCAAACTGTCTAAAGCCACTTGCGAAGTTGGAATTTTGCTAATATAAAATTCGGTAGTATATCTTTGGTCTACAACTTTTTCTTTATCGTCTGTTTGTTCATCAGCTATTTCATCTGAACTATTTTTGTCTTGTGATGAACTCAATCTCCAATTTGGACCAAAAGCTCTTTTTCCCCATTTTTTAGCAAATTCAATTTTACCAAAAGAAACCGTTGCCGGATTGTAGAAATAGAAATCTCCTGGTTTTGATGTTGTACCGTTTGATTTCGGCGCAGGATTATCTGTTTTTGTAGCTTTTTGAGGAACATCTGCAGAGGCAATGTCATTAGATTTTCCGCCTGAAGCATTGTCTTGAGCTCTTTGTTTTTTCTCTAATAAAATTCGTTGCTTTTCGTCTTCCTTTTTTAAATTATCAATATACTTTTGATAATAAACAGCTTTGTCTGCAGAAGAAAGTGATGCTACTTTTAAAATACTATCGTTGCGTTGTGCAATTCCTTCAAATTTAATTACATCTTCGAGATTTTCTCTTTTCTTGGAAATCAATTTAAACTCACGTGTTCTATCATTTAAATAAACCATCGTACTGTCATAATATTTACCAGCAGTTACATATTTTGCAGTTGCGAAGTTTATTTCGGCTAAATTTCTATAATTCGAAGCAATTAAATATTCGTCAGACGATTTTGCTTTTAATGAAGCATTATAGAATTTTTTAGCTTTGGTATAGTTTTTATTTTTGTCATAAAACAATCCCATTTGATGATTTAAAACATCTAAAAATGGTCTATTATCTCTATCTTCCAATAAATCTTTGTACTTTTTTACAAATGCTAAAGTGTCGCCTTTTTCGTAATCAAATTGTTGCGCTTGTCGTGCATGTGCTTGAATTACATATTGTCTTGGCGATTTTCTTTTCATGTCAATAACCTCTTGATACGATGCAAATGCACTATCCTTGTGATTTTGACTTTCATAAATTTGACCCAAAATAAAATGGTAACGCGCTACTTCTTCGTTCTGTTTTGTAAACTCTTTTGCGATTTTAATTTTGGCAATAGCGCTATCGGTTTCTTTCAAATTCAAAAATGCTTGCGCTAAAGTGGCATTGGCATCTGCAAAAATTTGGTCTTTAAATTTAATTTCTTTTAATAATTTTCGAAGGTTTGTAACCGCGATGGCATCATTATCCATGCGCATATTGGTTTTTTCACGCCAAATTTTTACCTCATAAATCTTATCACTTTGTGGATATTTGTACAAAACATAATTGAACGCTTCCAATGCAGGAACAAATCGTTGATCATAATAACGTGATTTCCCAAGCATTAAATGCGCTTCATCCATTTGCGGATTTTTTTCTCCGCCGTCAATGTTCATGGAGTGTTTTTGGATTC
>NZ_DQDX01000038.1:0-1668 GCF_003525665.1 Flavobacterium sp. | reverse complement strand
GCTTTAGTTGCCTTGGTTTCGGCACGTTCAAAATCCTTGTTTTTCGTCTCGTTTGGAGCCAAAACATCTTCAGAAATTTGCATTCTTTCAATAGGAAGTAATTCCCAGAAATTATCTTTGTATTGTGATTTTAAGTCAGAAACTCCTTTATCTAAAGCAATTCCGCCATTATAAAGGATATTATATTTGGTACTTAAAGCATGAGAATTTCTAGATAAAAAAGTATTTCTTTTTGTAGAACAAGCTGCAAAAAAAATTAATAATCCAGTAATTACTGCGTATTTAAATGTATTGGTTTTCAATGTAAAACGTTTTAATAACTAACTCTAAAAGGTTAATTTTAGTATAACTAACTGGTAAAAATACGTTTCTTTTTGATAAGTGAAAATAAATTGATGGTTTTTTTGATTTCCTATAACAAATAAGGAAGAATTGCTTTGGTGGTTTTTTTATAATTATGATAGTCTTCGCCAAAAATTTCTATAAGCCATTTTTCTTCTTTTTTTAGTTTAAACCAAAAAGAGATGAAAACTATTACCACTGCAATAATTCCTCTATAATCACCTACAATTATTGTGTTTCCAATGAAAATTAAAAGTATTCCTGTATAAATTGGATGGCGTAAAATAGAATACGGTCCAGAATTTATTAACTCATGGTTTTCTTTTTTCTGAACCGATAAACTCCAATTTTTTCCTAGTAAATACCTAGACCAACAGGCAATTAATAATCCCACAAAAGATACTGAAAGACCAATAACTCCAACTAAATTAGTCTGTTCAACAAAGTTTTCTCTAATTAGAGTATGACCAAACCATTCACCTGGACCAAGAAGTAAAATTGCAACTAACAATGGGAGCCAATAAAACAAAAATCGTTTGAAAAATGATTCTTTATAAATTGATTGCTTGTTGTTTCTTCCAGATATTATCCAAAATAACAATAATGAAATCCAAATTAATGTTAATCCTATTTTAATGTTTTCACTCATGATAATTATACAGCAAAAAATGCTTCTAATTCTTTCAATGTTTCTGGCGACGTTTCGATGTCTTTTACAATTTCACCTTTATTTAAAGCTACAATTCTGTTGCAAACCTCAACTGTGTGAACTAAATCGTGAGAAGAAACTAAAACCGTAACTTCTGGATTTTCAGATAATTCTTTAATTATTTTCTTCAATCGGTTTACCGTTGTTGGATCTAAATTGGCAAAAGGTTCGTCTAGAATTACCACTTCTGGATTTCCTATTAAAGCAGCAATGATTCCTACTTTTTTCATATTTCCTTTAGATAAATCACGCAAGTATTTTTTACTTTTCAAGATTTCTCCGTTAAAAAATTCTTCGTGTTTTGCTAGAAGCGCATCAACATCGGCTTTATTTTGTCCTCGTAAATCTCCAATAAAATAGAAGTATTCTTCAGCTGTTAAATATCCAATAAGGAAACTTTCGTCAATAAATGCTGCTGTGAAAGGTTTCCATGCTTCGCTGGTATTTACTTGAATGGAATTGTTTTTTATAAATCCTGTTGAAGGTTGAATTAAATCTAATAACAAACTGAAAAAAGTTGTTTTTCCAGCTCCGTTATTTCCTACTAATCCGAAGCTTTGTCCTTTTGGAATTTCAAGATTAGTTATGTTTAATACTTTTACTCCGTTGCTAAATGT
>NZ_DQDX01000002.1:10418-14601 GCF_003525665.1 Flavobacterium sp. | reverse complement strand
TGAAACAAGTTCAGAATGACAAAATCTATCCTACCAAATTAATAATTTTCCCTGGAACGATAATGATATTTTTTGGAGTAGTTCCAGCCAATTGCGCAATCGTTCTTTCGTCGGCCATGATTATTTCTTGAATTTGTTCTTTCGATAAATCCAATGGTAATTTAATAGTAAAACGCATTTTTCCATTGAACGAAACTGGATATTCCTTTTCAGATTCTACCAAATATTTCGCATCAAAAACCGGAAAATCAACCGTTGCAACCGAACCTTCATGACCTAATTGCGACCATAATTCTTCAGCAATATGTGGCGCATAAGGAGAAACTACAATTGCCAATGGTTCTAAAATTTTTCTGTGATTGCATTTTAGTTGTGCCAATTCGTTTACGCAAATCATAAACTGTGAAACCGAAGTATTGAACGAGAAATTCTCGATATCTTCAGTAACTTTTTTGATGGTTTTATGTAATGATTTGTACATTTCTGCTGTTGGTTCGTCGTTGGTTACAATCAAACCATTATCATCAAAATACAAGCGCCATAATTTTTTCAAGAATCCAGAAACTCCTGTAATTCCAGCAGTATTCCAAGGTTTTGCTTGTTCCAATGGACCCAAAAACATTTCATACAAACGCAAGGTATCTGCACCATAATCATTACAAATATCATCTGGATTGACCACATTGTATTTCGATTTTGACATTTTTTCTACTTCGCGACCAACGATATATTTGCCGTTTTCAGTTATGAATTCTGCATCATTATAATCAGAATATAACGGATGCTTTTTAAATGCTTCAATGTCTAATTCGTTTGTGATATCGTTTATTACAGATAAATCAACGTGAAGTTGTTGAAAATAAGAAATTAATTTTCCACCATTACTTAATTCAATTATATCATTTGAATTAGGGTATTTATTTAAAACTTTATCAAGCACAAAAAACATAAATCCTGAATTGTCTTTTGAAACTTTGTCATACATACCTTTTCCGATAAATATCGGAGGAAAACTGTTTGGCAAACCTTTCAAGTTCTCTACATTAATTCCGTCTTTATCTTCTATCTTCCATAAAACTCTATAAACAAAAGCACTCATTCCCAAAATCATTCCTTGATTAATCAATTTCTTGAATGGTTCTTCTGTTGGAGCGAAACCTTTGTCTTTTAGAAATTTGTTCCAAAAACGAGAATACAATAAATGTCCGGTTGCGTGTTCGCTTCCTCCAATGTATAAATCTACGTTTTCCCAATATTTTAGTGCATCGGCTGAGGCAAATTCGTTTTCATTGTGTGCATCCATATAACGCATCCAATACCAAGAACTTCCTGCCCAACCTGGCATGGTATTTAATTCTAAAGGAAAAACTGTAACGTTGTCAATCAACTGATTACTGACCACTGAACACTGAACACTATCCCAAGCCCAATCGGTTGCGTTTCCTAATGGCGGTTGTCCGTCTTCAGTTGGCAAATATTTTTCTACTTCTGGTAAAACAATTGGTAAATGTTTCGCATCAATCATTTGTGGCAATCCATTCACATAATAAACCGGAAATGGTTCACCCCAATATCTTTGACGAGAGAAAACCGCGTCACGCAAACGGTAATTGGTTTTTCCTTTTCCGTGATTGATTTTTTCTAATGCTGAGATGATTGTTATAGTTCCATCTTTGTAACCCATTCCGTCGAGGAAATCAGAATTTACTAATTTGAAACCTTCTTTAGAACCAAATGCTTCCTGAGAAATATCTTGGTCGAAAATATTTTTTATTTCGGGCATTCCGTTTTGACCTTTGAAGAAATTTGCGAAAGCATAATCACGTTCGTCGCCACATGGAACCGCCATAACCGCGCCTGTTCCGTAACCAGCCAAAACGTAATCGCCAATCCAAACCGGAATTGGTTCTTTGGTAAATGGATGTTCTGCAAACGCACCTGTGAACACTCCTGAAATGGTTTTTACATCGGCCATTCTTTCTCTTTCAGAACGTTTTGCAGTTGCTTCTACATAAGCATCAACCGCCGCTTTTTGTTCTGGAGTTGTAATTTGTGAAACCAATTCGTGTTCTGGAGCTAAAGTCATGAACGTTACTCCGAAGATCGTATCAGGTCTTGTAGTGAAAACTGAAATAGTTGTAGGTTGTAGGTTGTGGGTTGTAGGTTGTAGGTTAAATGTAACCATTGCTCCTACACTTTTTCCAATCCAGTTTCTTTGCGATTCTTTTATCGATTCGCTCCAATCTATGGTTTCTAAACCTTGTAATAAACGTTCTGCATAAGCAGAAATTCGCATCGACCATTGAGTCATTTTTTTACGAATAACAGGATGTCCGCCACGTTCTGAAACGCCGTTTACGATTTCGTCATTGGCTAAAACAGTTCCTAAAGCTGGACACCAGTTTACTTCGGTTTCAGCTAAATAGGTTAATCTGTATTGTAAAAGAATTTGTTGCTTTTTTTCTTCAGAATAAAAACTCCAATCTGAAGGGAAAAATATTTCAACATTATCGTCGCAAACTGCATGAACCGTTGCATTTCCAGCTTTTTCAAATATTGAAATTAATGTCGAAATATCTTCGGCTTGATCTGTACTTTTATTGTACCACGAATTAAATAATTGTATAAAAATCCACTGTGTATATTTGTAATAATCGGCATTTGAAGTGCGCACTTCTCTACTCCAATCGAATGAAAAACCAATTCTATCCAATTGTTCACGGTAACGAGCAATGTTTTCACGAGTAGTTTTTTCTGGATGTTGCCCAGTTTGAATAGCATATTGTTCGGCAGGCAAACCAAAAGAATCGTAACCTTGCGGATGCAAAACATTAAAACCTTTATGACGTTTGTAACGCGCCACAATATCTGAAGCAATATAACCTAGCGGATGACCAACGTGCAAACCAGCACCTGATGGATAAGGAAACATATCCAAAACATAGTATTTTGGTTTTTCAGAACTATTTGATGCTGCAAAAGTTTGGTTTTCTGCCCAATATTTCTGCCATTTGGCTTCTACTTTTTCGTGATGGTATTTCATTGCTGTTACGTATTCTGTTTAAGTGAAAATTGTTTACTTTAAAAAACTTTACATTTAATTTATTTGTAAGAATTTACTTTGTTTAAAAAAGTAGAAATTGCTACCAAAGTTAATCGAAAGTTAATGTCTGTGCTAATCGGTGACAAATTTACGTTTTAAGTACTAAAATCAAAACTTTAAACGTTATAAACATTTGATTAAACAAATTCTTTATTATTTTTACGGCTTAATTTACAATGTATGTCATCAAATTTCGATAAATTTCAAAAGAGAAGAGTAATAACATCTTACGTTTCTGTAGTGTTAAGTGTATTTTTAGTATTATTTCTACTAGGAATGCTTGGACTTTTCATCATCAACTCAAAACGATTATCAGATAATTTTAAGGAAGATATTGTAATGACTGTTTTCTTTAAAAACGAAGCGGTTGATAGCACTTTTACAGCATTCGATGCCGAAATGAAAGCAGCAAAATTTGCTAAAGATTTTAAATTTGTTTCAAAAGACGATGCTGCAAAACAACACAAAGAAGTAATTGGCGAGGATTTCATGGAGTTTTTAGGAACAAATCCGTTGTACAATTCGTATGATATTCATTTGAAAGCCGAGTATGTAACGAATCCGGGTTTTTCTAAAGTGGAAAGTCAAATTCGTGCCAATCCAATGGTTGCCGATGTGGTTTATGACAAACAATTAATTACTTTGGTGAATGACAATATTAAAAAAGTAACTTTTTGGGTTTTACTTGTGAGCGCAATATTTGCTGTGATTTCGTTTTTACTAATTAATAGTTCACTTCGATTATCAATTTATGCAAACAGATTTATTATAAAAACTATGCAAATGGTCGGTGCAACAAAAGCATTCATTAGAAAACCATTCATTACAAGAAGTATCATTTTGGGAATTATTGGTTCGGTTTTGGCGGTTTTAGTTTTGATTGGTGTTTTATTTTACATCAATACAAACTTTCCTGCATTGGAAATATTCAAAGATATCGAATTGACTATTGCCGTTTTAGTAGGTGTTTTGGCACTTGGAATTTTAATAACTTGGATAAGCACGTATTTTGCAACACAACGTTTCTTGAATTTAAGAACGGATGATTTGTATTAATTAAGAATATAGAGAATAGAATAT
>NZ_DQDX01000002.1:787-10198 GCF_003525665.1 Flavobacterium sp. | reverse complement strand
AGAATATAGAGAATAGAATTTAAGATATTTAGATTATGAAAGAAAACGAAAACAACAATGGCTTTTTATTTGAAGGCGTAAATTATAAAATTCTATTAGTAGGATTGGCAGTAATTGCTCTTGGATTTATATTAATGAGTGGCGGCGGAAGCACTGATCCAAACGTTTTTAAAGAAGCCGAATTATTTAGTTTTAGAAGAATTAGATTGGCTCCAACTTTAGTTTTAATTGGTTTTGGAGTTACCATTTATTCGATTTTCAAAAATCCAAAAAAATAATTAATGGATTATTTACAAGCCATTATTCTTGCAATTATTGAAGGAATAACCGAATTTCTACCTGTTTCTTCAACTGGTCACATGATTATCGCAAGTTCGTTTTTTGGCATTGCACAAGATGATTTTACCAAACTTTTTACCATTGTTATCCAACTTGGAACGATACTTTCGGTCGTAGTTTTATACTTTAAACGTTTCTTTCAAAGTTTTGATTTTTATTTCAAATTGTTGGTGGCGTTTATTCCGGCTGTTGTTTTTGGATTGCTTTTTAGTAAAAAAATCGATGCTTTATTAGAAAATCCTGTGACTGTTGCTGTTTCCCTTTTAATTGGTGGAATCATATTATTAAAAGTGGATGATTGGTTTTCAAAACAAACCGAAGTTACCCAAAGTCAAGAAATATCGTATGCAACTGCATTCAAAATTGGTGTATTTCAATGTTTGGCGATGATTCCTGGAGTTTCTAGAAGTGGCGCAAGTATTGTAGGCGGAATGTCACAAAAATTATCTCGAACTACGGCTGCCGAATTTTCATTTTTTCTTGCGGTTCCAACGATGCTTGGTGCGACTCTAAAAAAATGTTACGATATNNCACTTACTGACGAGCAAATAAATTTATTGATAATTGGAAATGTTGTCGGATTTATTGTAGCACTTTTAGCGATTAAAACCTTCATCGGATTTTTAAGTAAAAACGGATTTAAAGTATTTGGATATTACCGAATTGTTGTGGGGATTGCATTACTTGTAATTCACTTTTTCATCCAAAAATTAGACGTAATATAATGACAGCAGAAGATTTTCTTGAAGGTCAGATTTTATTAATTGACAAACCATTAACGTGGAGTTCTTTTCAGGCAGTTAATAAATTAAAATACGGTTTAATTCGTAAATACCAACTTCCTAAAAAATTCAAAATTGGTCATGCTGGAACATTAGATCCTTTAGCGACTGGTTTATTAATTATTTGCACTGGAAAATTCACAAAAAAAATTACCGAAATTCAGGCGCAAGCCAAAGAATATACCGGAACAATCACAGTTGGAGCAACAACACCAAGTTACGATTTGGAAACCCAAGTAGATGCTACTTTTCCAACCGAACATATTTCAGAAGCATTAATTCTAGAAACTACAAAACAATTTTTAGGCGAAATCGATCAAAAACCACCTGTATTTTCTGCAATTAAAAAAGATGGAAAACGTTTGTACGAACATGCTCGTGCTGGTGAAGAAGTAGAAATTGCTTTTAGAAAAACTACCATTCACGAATTTGAAATTACTAGAATTGCATTACCAGAAATTGATTTTAGAGTAAAATGCAGCAAAGGAACTTACATTCGTTCACTAGCTTATGATTTTGGAATGGCGTTAAATTCTGGCGGACACTTATCTGCTTTACGAAGAACCAAAATTGGTGATTATGATGTAATTAATGCCGTTTCTCCTGAGGATTTTGAGTAATAATTTGATTAAAATATTGTTATCTTTCTGTTTTTCAATTAATTTATTTCTTACATTTACTTGATAGAAATCCTAGTGATATGAAAACTTCTAACAAAAAAACTAAAAATCTCGCAACTCCTGGCAAACCAATGTCACAGGATGAATTCGTTTCTTTAATTAAAGAAGCAGAAGAAGGTGCATTTAGCCCGATAGAAGATACTATTAAACGTTTGGAAGAATGGAGATTGAAAAGAAAAAAGTAATTGGTTCTAAATTATTTGAAGAAGTAGATGTTCCATCAATTTATGAATACGGAGAAGTAACTTTTGGTACGAAATTAGCCGATATTTTTTACTTTGAAATAATAGAGAGTGTTCGTCTATTAGAAACCCAATACCTTCTTCATTCGGAATGTCGTCATCTAGAAACTAAAACAAAAATTTATCGCAACATAATTTTAGGTTCTTACCTAATTATCTATAGAATTCGTGCCAATAAAATAGAAGTTTTAAGAGCTTTTCACGGAAGCCGTTCTCCTAGAACAATTAAAACAGTTAGAAAAGTAAAAGTCTAAAATCTACATCATCAACGCTACAATTTCTTTCTGTGTAGAAATTCCTTTATCGTTTAAATACCATTTTTGCAAATTGATTTTTGCCGTTTCATCAACAACTCCATGCTCTGCTTTGTAATCAAGAATTAATTGTTTGGCTTCTTTAGGTCGTGGTCCGAAATCGGCAATCACTTCGTTAGTATTTTTATCAATAATAATTAGTTTGGGAATTGAGCGCGTTCCGTTGGTTAGAAATAAATTCATCAAATCTTCATTATCATCACGAAGTACAACTCGCAAATCAATTTTATCTGAAACTTCTGCCATTTTATTGATAATAGGTAGAATTTGCGCAGCATCGCCACACCAGCTTTCAGAAATTACCAACCAAATATAGTCTTTATCTAAATTTTCTAGAAAAGTTTTTACTTCATCAACAACAACCATCGTTTTGTCAAGTCGATGCAATCTCGACTCATTAAGTTTGGTATAATTTACGAGTGCTTCGGTTTGTTCATGACCTGTAGTTTTTCCTTCATCAGACATTAATGTAACATAATTTCTATATTCTTGATACGAAAAACTATTCGCTAAACTTTTTTCTATAATTGTGTACATAACTAAATTTTATTCTGCAAAATTAGTTTTATTTTTACAAAAGATTTGTAACAATAATCACACAAACACGTTATCAAAACAAAAAAGTAATGGATTTGAACTTAAAATCAACAGGATTTGCTTTATCTGGTGGCGGAACAAAAGGATTGGCTCATGCTGGCGCGATAAAATTTCTAGAAGAACAAAATATTAAACCATCGCAAATTGCAGGTTCGAGTGCTGGTGCAATTGTTGCCGCGCTTTATGCTTGGGGAAAAACTCCTGAGGAAATTTTGGCATTTTTTAAATCGATTTATTTCTTCCATTGGAAACATTTTACGTTGAAAAAAGCAGGAATCATCGACTCGGAATCCTTTAAAAAATACTTTGAAGAAATTTTTAAAGACGCCAAAATAAACGATTTAAAAATACCAATTCACATTACCGCAACCGATATGGTGAAAGGAAAACTCAAAATCTTTAACGATGATACTAAAATTGTCGATGCTATTTTAGCTTCGTCTGCTGTTCCTGGAGTGATTTCACCTTATGAAATAAATGGTGTTTTGTATAGCGATGGCGGAATTCTAAATCATTTTCCGACCGATATTTTACAAGGAAGATGCGACAATATAATCGGAGTTTATGTGAGTCCGATTCACAAAATTGAAGCCAAGGATTTGAAATCGATTAAAGCAGTTACTACTCGAGCTTTTGAGTTACTTGCGGCAAATTCGAACCTACAAAAATTCAATTATTGTGATATCATTATCGAACCCGAAGAACTTACCAATTTCAACACCTTTGAAACCAATAAATCTAAAATGGACAAAATTTTTGAAATTGGTTATCAAGCTGCCAAAAAATCATTTGAAACATTAGAAGCATAAATTTTACTTTGCTATTTCACAAAAATATTTAATAACTATATTTGCACTTCAAAACACAACATTCTACAAGAGTATGAAATACAAAAGAATCCTTCTAAAATTAAGTGGAGAAGCTTTAATGGGCGAGAAACAATACGGAATTGACCCAAAAATTCTATCGGAATATGCAGATGAAATTAAGCAAATTCACGATAAAGGTATCGAAATTGCCATTGTTATTGGCGGTGGAAACATTTTTAGAGGTGTTGCAGGAGCAAGTAGCGGAATGGATCGCGTGCAAGGTGATTACATGGGAATGTTAGCAACAGTTATCAACGGAATGGCGTTACAAGGCGCGCTTGAAGATAAAGGAATGTTAACGCGTTTGCAAACAGCTTTAAAAATTGAAGCTATTGCAGAACCTTACATTAAAAGAAGAGCAGTTCGTCACCTAGAAAAAGGAAGAATTGTTATTTTTGGTGCAGGAACTGGAAATCCTTATTTCACAACCGATACAGCTGCAGTTTTACGTGGTGTAGAAGTTCACGCCGATGTAATTCTAAAAGGAACTCGTGTTGATGGTGTTTACACAGCCGATCCAGAAAAAGATAAATCTGCTGTGAAATTCGACTACATTTCATTTGAAGATGTATTGAAAAAAGGATTGAATGTAATGGACACAACTGCGTTTACTTTAAGTCAGGAAAATAAATTGCCAATCGTAGTTTTTGACATGAATCAGAAAGGAAATTTACTTAAAATTTGTGAAGGCGAAAACGTTGGAACAGTAGTTAATATATAAAGTTTAGGGTTTATAGTTTGTAGTTCATAGTTAACAACAAACCATAAACTAAAAACCACAAACATAAATAAAAATGGAAGAAATTGAGTTTATTTTAGACAGCACAAAAGAAGCTATGAATGGTTCTGTTGCGCACTTAGAAAAATCTTTTTTAAATATTCGTGCCGGAAAAGCGTCTCCACAAATGTTGGGTAGCGTTTTTGTAGATTATTATGGTTCACAAACGCCACTTTCGCAAGTTGCCAATGTAAATATACCAGATGCAAGAACAATCACGATTCAACCGTATGAAAAAAGCATGTTGCAACCTATTGAAAAAGCAATTATGATTGCCAATTTAGGTTTTAACCCAATGAATAATGGTGATATTGTGATTATTAGCGTTCCACCATTAACAGAAGAACGTCGTCGTGATTTGGTAAAACAAGCCAAACAAGAAGCCGAAGATGCTAAAATTGGAATTAGAAATCACAGAAAAGACGCTAATTCTGATATTAAAAAATTAGAAAAAGACGGAACTTCAGAAGATTTATGTAAGAAAGCAGAAGATGATGTTCAAAAATTAACTGATGTTTACATTAAAAAAGTAGAGGAACATCTAGCGTTGAAAGAAGCTGAAATAATGAAAGTGTAATTTTTACAAGTTAATTATAAATTAAAATCCGTTTGAAATGTCGAACGGATTTTTTTATTGCTATTTTTGTCGTAGTTGTTTTACAATGATTTACAAACAAAATCCCTTTGATGAAAAATTTTTGGACGTTCCTTATTATTTTAATTTGCAATTTTGCTTTTTCGCAAAAAACAATGCAAGGTCAAGTTATTGATTTTGACACGACTGTTCCAATTGCTTTCGCCAAAATTAACTACAACAACAAAACCATACTTTCCGATTGGGAAGGAAAATTTTCTGTTGATATCAAAGACGATAAAAAGCCGATAATTTTCAAGTACAAAGGTTATTACGATAAAACCCATTATTTTACTGAAGGTGCCAAGTTTCTAATTATCAAAATGGTGAATGATAACACCATGAAGGAAAAAGAAATTTACAGCGAAAACGAAGTGAATTTAATCGTCAAAAAAATAATCGATAACAAGTATAAAAACCAACCCGAAAAAGTCTTCAAAAGTTTTGAATATAAAAATTACGAACACCTTTTAGTTACTGCAAATCCGGATTCTATCTCTAGTAAAATTGATACTACCTATAAAAAATCTATTTTCGGAAGAAAGAAAATCGTGTTGGATTCTACCAATTATAAACTAAAAAAGTTAGTCGAAAAACAACATATTTATCAAACCGAAAAGGTAAATCTAATTCAGTTTAACGAGCAAGGTGCGAAAGAAACCGTGTTGGCATCACGAATGGCTGGATTCAAAAAACCGTTGTATGAATATTTGGGATTGAATTTAGTTTCGTATTCGTTGTATGAAAATCAGTTGGATATTTTGGAAATTCCTGTTCGAAATCCGCTGTCAAGTTATGGTCGAAAATTGTTTGTTTTCAAATTAATTGATACTGTAAAGCTAGATAATCGAACTGTTTACAGAATTTACTTCCAACCAAAAAAATTAAATTCCGATAAATTACGCGGATTATTGTTTGTTGATGCCGAGAATTTTGGAATTGCAAAAGCATTTTATCGCATTTACGGAATCATAAACATCAATGCGACTTTCACGTTCAATTACATGAAAGAACACCGTATTTGGTTTCCCGAAAAAAGGAAATTCACCGTTGTAAAAGGAAACAATAGCGAGGATTTGAAGATTTTTGGTGGTACGATAAAATTCAATTCGAGTTTGGAAGGAATTCAAAAAGACGCTTCCGATCAATTGTATTTAAAATTAGAATCCACACCTTACGATATTAAAATTAACGAACCTGTTTCGTTTAAAATGCCGAGCATTAAAATTGACGTTCCAGAAGCGAGCATGACCAAACCCGATTCGTATTGGAAAAATATTAGAAAAGATACGCTTGACGTTAGAAGAATTCGAACCTACACCAATTTAGACAGTCTTTCTGTTTCAGAAAATATCGAACAAAAATTACTATTTGGACGAAAAATTATTAATGGATATTTGCCGGTTAGTTTTATTGATGTTGATCTAAAAACCATATTCAAATACAATAATTACGAAGGTTTTCGATTAGGAATTGGTGGCGTAACAAACAATAAATTATCTGAAAAATATAAAATTAGTGGTTATGTTGCATTCGGATTTAAAGATGAAAAATTCAAATACGGAATCACACCATCGTATCTTTTAAATAAAGAAACCAATACTTGGGTGAATGCTTCTTATGATGATGATTTGAGTGAAATTGGTCAGATTCAATTTGCAACACAAGCGCGCCGTTTTAAAATTTACGATCCGCGACCAATAAACATTTCAACGTTTTACAATCACAAAACATTCTCCGGATTTATAGAAAGTCAATACATTCCGAAAACTACAAGTTACTTCGGGATTTCTCGTAGTGAAGTGCTTCCATTGTTTAATTATGCCTTTGCGCCAAACGAAAGATTGTACCAAAATTTCAATTTGACTACAGCACAATTTGCCATTCAGTGGAATCCTTTTAGTGGTTATATGCAAACTTCTACTGGAAGATTAGAAATTGAAAAAAGGTTTCCAAAATTCTCATTACAACTTACAAAATCGTTCAACAATATCATAGGAGGCGATTTTGATTTTACCAAAGTAGATTTCAAAATCATACATGAAATTCCGTATTTATCGGGACAAAATACTGCGTTTCTTTTTCAAAGTGGCTATGCTGTTGGCGATACGCCATTGACGCATTTGTACAGTATTGCTCCGAATAATCTGAATAGGGAAACGTTATTTCAACGAATTACTTTTGCTGGTAAAAACAGTTTTGAAACGATGTTTTTCAACGAATTTTTCTCAAGCAAATATGTGAGTTTTCATGTAAAACACACTTTTAACAAAGTAAAAATTGCCTATAAAATAAAACCTCTAATTTCTGTAGTTACAAGAATGGCTTGGGGAAATATGGATAATCGCGAAAGCCATTTAGGATTTGAATACAAAACTATGGAAAAAGGTTTCTTTGAAAGTGGCGTAGAAGCCAATCAAATATTTAAAGGATTCGGACTAACATTCTTCATGAGATATGGACCAAATGCGTTACCAAAATTTGAAGATAATTTTGCACTGAAATTGAGCTATGTTTTGGATTTAGGGTTTTAGAATTTAATAATGTCCAAATGCAGAAACTACAAAAACAGTAACAACTTCTTCTTGAACTTCATAAATTAGTCGGTCCTTTTTATTGATTCTTCTTGACCAAAAACCAGACAATTCGTATTTTAATTCTTCTGGATTTCCAGTTCCAGTATAAGGATGTTCTTTTAATTCATTAAGAATTTTCAATATTTTTTTAATCGAAGCCTTATCTCCAGATTTTTTATGTTTAGATAAATCTTTTTCGGCAGTAGCTTTAATTATTACTTGATACTTTCCCATAGATCTTCAGCATTCTCCATAACGCGACCTTTTTCTTTACTTGCTTTTTTTATTTTTGCAACAAATTCTTGATCATAAGGACTTTTACCTTCTTCAATAAGTACAATTTCCTTAGAATTTTCAAAAAAAACACGAGCCATTTCTAGAAAAGCTTTTCCTTTTTTGGTGTTTTCGTTAATTTTTAATGTTATCGTAGTCATAACTTTATTTTTTACAAATTTACGAAACTTTTGTTTTACAAATTTTTATTTTTTTACTACGAAACAATGTAAATGAATCTATTATAAACTTATTCGAATTTTCAATTATCAAAAAGCGCGAACTATGGCTTAATAATCAAAACCGATGGAACTGTACTCAACCAAACACTTTGAGAATCGACTAATTTCTTCCAACTTTCTAGCGAAATGATCATAAGGTTTTGTTGTGCTAAAAATCCGGCTTTCATTTTGTTATAAATTTAATTTTTTTTTTTAATTCTAATTTTTTTTAAGTTCGATAATAATATCTTTTAACTCTTCAATTCGTTCTTCTTTCTCGGTAATACGTATATCTTTTTCAAAAAGTTGTTTTTCAAATTGTTCAATTAGCTTTTCTGATTGTTGATGAATTGTAGATTGATATGCAAGTGCAATACCTCCTTTTTGTTCATTATTATTAAATAAAATATTCTCTGGTAATAGGTCTAAAAAGTTTTTACCTAAAGTTTGTGCAATTTTTTCTAATGCATTCAAATCAGGAGAATTTTTATCGGATTCATATTTTCTATAAGTTTGTTCAGATATACCTAATTTATCTGCAACAAAATCTGTTGAATACCCTTTTTCAATTCGTAAACTTTTAATTCTATTACCTACTTTCATATAAAACACCATTTAGTTAAAATCTTCGTAAAAATAGTGATTTTTTTATATTTTTTAGTGTATTTTTGATTTTGTGGATTATTTGTTAATTGTCAAATTTGATATAGTTTTAATAGTGAAACGAACAACTAATAAATTTTTCATATGAAGAAATTAATTTTTTCGATTTCAGCAATTGCTGTGTTAACCTTATCTTCTTTCACAACCATTAAAACAAATTCAAACGGAGAAGACGATAAAACAGTACCATGTAAATGGAGAACAGTCACAATATACCCGAGTGGAAATACATATTATGGCCCATGGCAATATGGAAATTGTGATGTTTGGTTAGATGGTTCTTTACATCCAATTACATAATTAAAAAGGTGTGTATAAGATGTTGGCACATTTTATGTGCCAACATTATTTTCCAATAAAAACAAAAAGACATGAAATACCTAAAGATAAAATTACTCCTTTTTTTTGTATTCAATATTAACTATAGCCAAAATATTACTGTA
>NZ_DQDX01000002.1:0-691 GCF_003525665.1 Flavobacterium sp. | reverse complement strand
AATTATAGTACATTAAATCATAATTATAAATTACAAATAAATAAAAATGAATCTTTATATGACCAAGTATTTGAATCTAAAACAAATACAGAAGAGAGAAAAGATGATGAGGAAGGAATTACAACAGTAAGGAAAATATACCCAACTTCTGAAAGAATGAAATTTGTTTACAGAAAAAATAAAGAAGTAATTTTTAAAGATTTAATTGCGAATAGAGACGTTGTTGTTAAAGAAGAAGAAATAAATTTTAACTGGAAACTAAACAAAGAAACAAAAAAAATTGGGAGTTATAATTGTAAAAAAGCAACTACTTCTTTTAGAGGCAGGAATTATACTGCTTGGTACGCTGAAGAAATAGCTACTACAACGGGTCCAGCAAAATTTTACGGTTTACCAGGTTTAATATTAGAAATTTATGATGCAGATAAAGTTTTTCACATTAAAGTCAAAAAAATTAATCTAAAATCAAGTAATGTAAATTTTTCAAAGAAGGTTGATTGGATAAAAAAATCAAAAAAAATAGACCTTAAAGAATATATCAAGCAAAAAAGCAATGAAAGAGAAGAGGAAATTAATGAAATTAATTCAAAATTAGGAAAGGATGAGCCAAGATATAAATTGGAAGATTCTCCAAAATCTCAAGATATTGAAATTTACAAAAAATAATTTAATACTACTTATCATTCTATTT
>NZ_DQDX01000198.1:9801-18735 GCF_003525665.1 Flavobacterium sp. | reverse complement strand
GAAATAAAGTAACGATTAGTAAAGTAATTTTCTTCATCAAATGATTTTTTTAATTAAATGATTAACTGTGTTTGTTTGATTTTAATCTCCAAATTTAACAAAATTTATAAATAAAGTGATAAAAATCCAGTTTTTAACTAAATTAAAATGTCTTCCAAAAATTTAAATTACTGATTGTCGGATATTTTGTGCATTTTATCTATTTTTGCAAGAGAAGAAGAAATTATGATAGAAAAGGAAAAAATAAATTTTGAAAAAACTGTGGTTGTGGGCGTTGTAACTCAGAGTCAAAGTGAGGAAAAACTTACAGAATATTTAGATGAGTTAGAATTTTTGACATTTACTGCTGGAGGCGAAGTTGTTAAACGATTTTGGCAGAAAATGGACAAGCCAAATCCTAAGACTTTTTTAGGAACAGGTAAAATGGATGAAATTGCTTTGTATTGCAAAGAAAATGACATTTCTACAGTGATTTTTGATGATGAATTATCGCCTTCACAACAAAAAAATATATCCAAAGTTATTCTTGATGCGAAAATATTAGACCGAACCAATCTTATCTTGGATATTTTTGCGCAACGTGCTGAAACTTCGTATGCTAGAACTCAAGTAGAGTTGGCGCAATGCCAGTATTTATTACCAAGATTATCTGGACTTTGGACGCACCTTGAACGTCAAAAAGGAGGAATTGGTATGCGTGGTCCAGGTGAAACTGAGATTGAAACCGATAGACGAATTGTGCGCGATAGAATTTCATTATTGAAAGAAAAAATCAAAATTATCGACAAACAACAATCTGTGCAACGTGGGAATCGTGGCGCTATGGTTCGTGTTGCTTTAGTTGGATATACCAATGTTGGAAAATCTACTTTGATGAACGTGATTAGTAAAAGTGAAGTGTTTGTAGAAAACAAACTTTTTGCTACGTTAGACACAACAGTTAGAAAAGTAGTTATTGGAAATTTACCTTTTTTACTTTCTGACACTGTTGGTTTTATTAGAAAATTACCTACACAATTGATTGAATCTTTCAAAAGTACTTTGGACGAGGTTCGTGAAGCCGATTTATTGCTTCATATTGTAGATATTTCACATCCCGACTTTGAAGATCATATTGCGTCTGTGAATCAGATTTTGATGGACATTAAGAGCAACAATAAACCTGTAATTATGGTTTTTAATAAAATTGATGCTTATAAACATTTGACTATTGATGAAGACGATTTAATTACCGAGAAAACGACGAAACATTATACTCTTGACGAATGGAAACAAACTTGGATGAGTAATGTTGGTGCTGAAAATGCCTTGTTTATTTCGGCAATAGAGAAAGAGAATTTTGAAGAATTTAGAGAACGTATTTATGAAAAAGTTCGTGAAATTCATGTGACTCGTTTTCCTTATAATAAGTTTTTATATCCTGATTTTAAAGATATTGTGGTTGAATAATTCCAGGTCGCGATAGCGATTGAAATGAAAAGCCCGGAACAAAAAAAGAGTGTGGTTCTTGTAGTAAAAAAGCGACTGAAAGAAGCTCTTTTTACTGCTTAGAACCACCTCTTTTTTGTGAGGACTTGTAATGGAAAGCGCGGCCATTCGCCCAAAAAAAAAAGCCTCTATTTCTAGAAGCTTTTGTGTGAGAATTTATATTTTAGAATCCGTAATTGATTCCTAAACCAAAGATTTGTCTTGTTTGTAAACCTTGGAAAGCGTTGTCGTCATAAACGGCTTGAAAGGCAAGATTTGTTGAGAAATATTTGTTGATTTTCATCACAATTGCAAGCGTGTAATCTACGTCTACATTTTGTGGATCTTCTAGATAATTGCTGTATAAATTTAAAGTGTTTTCTGCAGAAACGTTTTCCATGATATTGAATTTATAATATCCTGAAGCATAAAAACCTAACTCGTAACGTAATGATTTATTGGCATCTACACCAAAATAAGTTCCGTCTACATATCCTGGAACTGAAGTATAATCTTTATCTACCAAAGTGATTTTAGAAGTTAACGGTGCTAAATTTACTTTTAAATTATCGCTTTTTTTCCAGAATAAACCTGGACCAAAAGTTAAGTAACCTGGTGAAAGGAAGTTGGTGTTTTCTGTTCTAATTTCGGCACCGTTTGCATCTGTTCCATAAACGAAACCTTTAGTAAACTGTGTTCTAAAATTTACGAAAAATGAGTAATACCAATCGCCAAATGCTTTTTTCCCAAGGATGGAATTGAACTCTAATCTATCATCGGTTTTCTTTTCGAAATTGGAGTTTTTTGTTTGAACTAATCCATAAGATGCAAGGATTTTATTGTCCCAAGTTAAATCTCCTTTTTTGTAGTTAAAATCGTAGTTTAATCCTAGGTTTCCAGCAATATTGTCTTCTCCTCCAGCAACCCAATTCTTGAAACTAGATTGATTGAAAAGAAAAGTAACCGTTCCTTTTTTTCTCCATCCGTCACCAATTGTGTCGTTTAATTTTTTAGCTGCTCTCTCTGTGTTTTGAGCAAGTTCTTTTTCTGTATTTTGCGCATTAGCAGATGTAATTGCAAAAAACAGCATTGATAAAAGTAAAATTTTTTTCATGTTTTTCAGTTTTGAATTTATACGCAAATGTACTAATCCATTTTTATCCATGAAAATTATAAAGTAAAGAAAATCAGCGGTTTTTGTAGAATTATTTCTACATTTTGCTCTTAAATAAAGGTACAGCCGAGCAAGCTTCGCCATACATAATGCTTTTTGCAAATGGATGAAGATGTTGTGCCGCAAGAACGTAAGCACTTTCTGGAACAGGTTTTTTAGAACAACCTTTTATAATTACAGGCTTGTTGTTGTAAACAGAATAATCAATTTTTTCGAGTAAATCTTGATAAATCGCCGATTCTAAATTGGCCAAATTACCAGAAATTACTTTTTTGGCAAATGGTGCTAAATGAAGTGTAACCAATATACTTGCCCAAGCCGGAATTATAGCATCTGTTGAGCAATTTACTGCAACATAATGATTTTGATACTGTGACCAATCGTGATTTTTCAATGCTTCACGAAAGTCTTTTTCTTTTAGCAGAAAACCTTCGTAAAGCCATTGTGAAATATCAATTTGCGTTCGAACTTCTTTTGGATAAAAATCTTCCAAATCGAAAACTTCTAGCACAGAATTGGCTACTTTATTAATAATCTCGTCCATTTTAAAGTATTAAGTTTTAAATTTTTAGTAATCAAGAACAAACTGCCAACTGATTACTAAAAACTGCCAATTATTTTTAAAGCATTCCTAGTTCTAACTTTGCTTCTTCGCTCATTAAATCTTTGCTCCAAGGCGGATCGAAAGTAATTTCTACTTCGCACGATTTAATGGTATCTATTTTTTGCACTTTTTCTTCTACTTCACGAGGTAAAGTTTCTGCAACAGGGCAATTTGGCGAGGTTAAAGTCATTAAAACTTTTACTTCGTTATCTTCATTAATCATTACGTCGTAGATTAATCCTAGTTCGTAAATATCAACAGGGATTTCTGGATCGTAAATGCCTTTTAATACTTTTACTACGCTTTCTCCTAAGTTTATTTCGTCTTTAAATTCTTCCATATTTATGCTGAATTTGTTTCAGTATTTATTTATTAATTTTTAGCATTAAATGCCAAAGCGTACATTTTTATTTCTTTTATCATCGATACCAATCCGTTGGCGCGAGTTGGTGATAAATGTTCTTTTAATCCAATTTCATCAATAAAATCGGTATTTGCTTCTAAAATATCGGATGGTTTTTGGTTGGAAAATGCTCTAATTAATATTGCAATTATTCCTTTTGTTAAAATGGCATCGCTATCTGCAGTGAAGACAATTTTGTCATTATTTTGTTCGCCGTGAACCCATACTTTAGATTGACAACCTTTTATAATATTGTCTTCGGTTTTATATTGTTCGTCGATTAATGGTAATGATTTTCCTAAATCGATGATGTACTCGTAGCGTTGCATCCAATCGTCAAACATTGAAAACTCGCCTACTATTTCTTCTTGTATTTCTTTGATTGTCATACTATAATTTTATCTTTTGACACCAAAAGACACGATTTTATTTACTAATTTTTCAATTTCAACTGGTGGATTTCCGTGATCAAAATCGACTGTTTTGTATTCAACTCCATCAACTGTAATTTTTAAATTTGCAATTGCTGCACCATCATAAAATCGTTTTTGAGTTGGATCTTTATAAGTTGCTAATTGATCTAATTGTACTGAATTCAAATAACTACTTAGTTCTTTATTAAGATCATCCGAAATTTTTGCTGTTTCTCCATTGTCTTTCGCATCGCGTTCATTAACAACAGAAACCGTTTGGTTTTCAATGATTATCTTTTCATAAAATCCTCTTGATGAAGCTTCATATTCTATTTTTGGAACTTTATATTCGTTCACTTCCGACTTCGTTTTAGAATCATTTTCGACTACTTTCTTTTGATTATTACAACCAACAACTGCGAAAAAGAAAACTAATAATACTGCTATTTTTTTCATGATTTATTTTTTTATGACAACATCGTTTTGGCTTTTATAACCGCTTCGACAAAGATATCAATTTCTTCTTTAGAATTATAAAAAGCAAAACTCGCTCTTATCGTTCCAGGAATTTTATAAAAATCCATAATCGGTTGTGCGCAATGATGTCCGGTTCTTACTGCTATACCTAATTTATCGATAATCGTGCCAATGTCGTATGGATGAATTCCGTCAATGTTAAACGAAATTACCGATGTTTTTTCTTTTGCCGTTCCGAAGATTCTTAAGCCTTCAATTTGTAGTAATTTTGAAGTTGCGTACTCCAATAAATCATGTTCGTATGCTTGAATGTTTTCAAATCCTATTTCGTTCAAATAATCAATTGCAGTTCCAAGAACAATTCCACCAGCGATATTTGGTGTTCCGGCTTCAAATTTATGCGGTAAATCGGCATACGTAGTTTTCTCGAACGAAACCGTTGCAATCATTTCGCCGCCACCTTGATATGGAGGTAATTTTCTAAGCCATTCTTCTTTTCCGTACAAAATTCCAGTTCCTGTTGGACCGCAGATTTTATGTCCAGAAAACACATAAAAATCGCAATCCAATTCTTGAACATTTGGTCTTAAATGCGGTACAGCTTGCGCGCCATCGATTAAAACTGCAGCTCCAAATTGATGCGCTTTGTCAATTATATATTTTATCGGATTTAAAGTTCCTAACGCATTGGAAATATGATTTACAGTAACAATTTTAGTTTTATCTGAAAGTAATTTATCAAATTCAGAAATAATTAATTCACCTTCATCATTCATCGGAATTACAACTAATCTTGCTCCAGTTTTTTCACAAAGCATTTGCCATGGCACAATATTACTATGGTGTTCTAATGCCGAAACCATAACCTCATCTTCAGCTTTTAAAATCGATGCAAAACCATTGGCAATTGCATTAATTCCGTGGGTTGTTCCCGATGTAAAAATTACTTCGTGTGGGAATTTTGCATTAATATGATTTTGAATTTTACCACGAGAAACCTCATAAGCATCAGTTGCTAATTGGCTCAAAGTGTGAACACCACGATGAATATTGGCATTAATTTCTTCGTAATATTTTACAATGGCATCAATCACAACCTTCGGTTTTTGCGAAGTAGCGCCGTTATCGAAATATACTAACGGTTTTCCGTTTACTTTTTGTGTAAGTATCGGAAAATCGGCTCTTATTTTATTTATATCTAACATCCTTATTTATAAAAATTCTAAATACAAAAGTACACAATTTGAAATGGAATTTTAGCAAACGTTTGTTAATAAAATTAAAGTTTTAATCGACTCGAATTTCTTTAATTTCCTCAGATTTAGTTTTTAATTTCTGACATTCGGTGAAATTTGTGTTTAATAATTTTATAAATTGCTTGAAAATTTATGTAAATGAAAAAATTCTTTAAAATCTTCGCTGTTTTAGTGCTATTACTTTTGGTTTATCTTCGAATAGCAATCTATCCACAACTCGATTTAATATCTGGATTTGCATCCAAAAGTGTGGCATCTGGACATTTTATTGATAATCGATCGTTGGAAACCATCCAGCAAGGCGATAATGATATTGACAAAATTGATTGGGCAAAAAACACCATCAATGATTCTGAAAAATATGTAACAGCAACAGTTTACGGATTTAAAGAACGCAAAGCGATTTACCGTGAAGGACTTGGTGCGACTTTAATTAATGATGATTTTGATGTTTCAAAACCTTATAATGTTCCGAAAAGAACTAAATTAGAGAACAATTTACCTTTTCCATACGGAAATAACGAACCCAAAGACACTGTTTTTTCTAACATAAATTACGAAAAATTAAATGCTGCTGTTGCAAATGCTTTTGATAAAAAAGGCATAAAAGACAAGCGAACACGTTCAGTGATTGTGATTTACAAAGACAAAATTATTGCTGAAAAATACGATACAGGATTCAACAAAAACTCAAGAATTTTAGGCTGGTCTATGACTAAAAGTTTGACTGCAACCTATTTTGGAATTCTTCAAAAACAAGGTAAAATCGACATTTCAAAACCAGCTCCAATTGCCGAATGGAAAAATGACGAGCGCAAAAACATCACAATCAACGATTTACTTCACATGAATTCTGGCTTGGAATGGGAAGAGAATTATTCTAAAATATGTGATGCTACCAAGATGCTTTTTATTGAAGAAGACATGACGCAATCGCAAATCAATAAACCTTTGGTTGGAAAGCCGAATAATACCTGGAATTACTCATCTGGAACAACCAATTTATTGAGTGGAATTTTGAGAAAGCAATTTAAAACCCATCAAGAATATTTAGATTTTTGGTACAGCAGTTTGTTTGACAAAATAGGAATGAATTCTGCTTTGGTAGAAACCGATATGGCTGGAAATTTTGTAGGTTCGTCTTATGGTTGGGCAAATACTAGAGATTGGGCAAAATTTGGATTACTGTATTTACACAAAGGAAACTGGAACGGCGAACAATTATTTAACGAAAGTTGGGCAGATTATGTAGCCTTACCAACCGATACTTCTTATGGTAATTATGGCGCACAATTTTGGTTAAATGTTGGCAAAAAATTCCCAAATGTTCCTAAAGATATGTATTATGCAAGCGGTTATCAAGGTCAAATGGTAGCGGTTTTCCCAAGTCATGATTTGGTAATTGTGCGAATGGGATTGAGTGAGAAATTTGATTTTAATGGGTTTCTGAGTGAAGTTGTTGGGAGTTTGAAGAAGTAAAATTATGAACACAAAACCTATTTATTCGATATTGCTTTGTGTATTTGGATTTTTTCTATTGGGTTTTGGCTTCACAACGACAATTGGCCATCCTTTTAGTACCATTTGTTTTTTGCTCGGTTTTGCTTTACTGATTTTAGGTGTGATTTTGTTTCTAAAATGTTTATTAAAATAATGACTTATACTCAATACAATCACCAATCTAGCCCCGATTGTAGTGAAAATAAAAAAGCTTTCCGTGTTGGAAAGCTTTTTTATTGTAACGAAAAGCGGGAAAATGGATGGCAAAAATGCCCAAGCCATTCGCTTCTAATTTTTATAAATCAAACCCTAAATTAACGCCTAATTTAGTTGCGATAATTTTAGTAATTCGTTTTTTAAGTTCTGGTATTTTAATGCTTTCAATTACTTCGTTTGAGAACGCGTACATCAATAAAGCTTTGGCTTCTTTCTTTGGAATTCCGCGTTGTTGCATGTAGAACATGGCGCTTTCGTCTAGTTGACCAATTGTGCAACCGTGTGAACATTTTACGTCGTCTGCGAAAATTTCCAACTGTGGTTTGGCATTTATTGTGGCTTTATCACCTAATAAAATGTTGTTATTTTGCTGAAAAGCATCTGTTTTTTGTGCTTCTTTTTCTACATAAATTTTTCCGTTGAAAACTCCTGTTGAGCTGTCCGCAAGAATGGTTTTGTAGTTTTGATGGCTTTCACAATTTGGCGTTGCGTGGTTTACAAGTGTGTAATGATCAACGTGTTGCTTATCACCAATAATGGTAATTCCTTTTAAAGTCGAATCAATTCGTTCTCCAAAATGATAGAAATTCAGGTTGTTTCTTGTGATGTTTCCGCCAAAAGAAAACGTGTGAACCGAAACAAAACTTTCCTGTTTTTGAGAAATGTAAGTATTGTCGATTAGGTTTGCCGATTGTAAATCATTTTGGATTTTGTAATAATCTACGATAGCTCGTTTCTTTGCAAAAATCTCGGTTACCGCGTTGGTCAACACTGGATTTTCGTTTAAAGATTGGTGTCTTTCAATAATTTGAACGTGAGCGTTTTCGCCTACAACGACTAAATTTCGAGGTTGAACCATCAACGCATCTTCTATTCCTGTTGAGAAATAAATGATTTCGATAGGTTTCTCTACAACTTTACTTTTTGGAATGTTGATATACGCTCCTTCGTTTGCGAAAGCAGTATTTAATGAAGTTAATGTTTCGTCCTTACTGGCAATTTTATTGAAATATTCATCGATTACCATCTTGTATTTGGGTTTGGTCAATGCCGATGACATTAAGCAAACATCCAAACCGTCGTGGGTTGTTGATGATAAAAACGAAGAGAATTTTCCGTCAACAAAAATCACTTTATACGTATCTATTTCGTGCAAAAAGTATTTTTTTACCTCAGCAAATTCGATAGCATTTTCGTGTTTAGGAAATACTGAATAATCATTTTTTAGAATGGTATTCAATGAGGTGTATTTCCAAGCTTCCTCTTTTTTAGTTGGGAAACCTTTGTTTTCAAAGTTTTTTATGGCCGAAGTACGCACATCGTGAAGTTCTGAATGAACGTCAATTTGCTCTTCGAAAGCCATGAATGAGGATATAAGTTTTTCTTTTAATTCCATATATTTTGTTGTCGGTTGTCAGTTGTTT
>NZ_DQDX01000198.1:9335-9720 GCF_003525665.1 Flavobacterium sp. | reverse complement strand
TGTTGTCGGTTGTCAGTTGTTTTTGTTGTCAGTTTGAAACCGAAAACAGACAACTGAGAACTTTTTTAAACTTCTAATTCTGCTTTAATCCAATCGTATCCTTTTTCCTCAAGCTCGTAAGCCAATTCTTTTCCGCCCGATTTTACGATTTTTCCATCCATTAAAACGTGAACGAAATCTGGAATGATATAATCTAACAAACGTTGGTAGTGCGTGATTACTAACACCGCGTTGTTTTCGTTTTTAAGCTTGTTTACACCATTTGCAACGATTCTTAGCGCATCGATATCCAAACCTGAATCGGTTTCGTCTAGAATCGCTAATTTTGGTTCTAGCATTGCCATTTGGAAAATCTCGTTACGTTTCTTTTCTCCACCAGAAAAAC
>NZ_DQDX01000198.1:7939-9264 GCF_003525665.1 Flavobacterium sp. | reverse complement strand
TCTTTTCTCCACCAGAAAAACCTTCGTTTAATGAGCGAGAAAGAAATTTACGATCGATTTCTAATAATTCTGATTTTTCACGGATTAATTTCAGCATTTCGTTGGCTGGCATTTCCTCTTTTCCGTTGGCTTTTCTACTTTCGTTGATTGCCGTTTTCATGAAATTGGTAACCGAAACTCCTGGGATTTCTACAGGATATTGAAATGACAAGAAAACACCTTTATGCGCTCTTTCTTCTGGAGCCAATTCTGAAATGTCTTCACCTTCTAAAAGGATTTCTCCATCAGTAACAGTGTAATTTTCGTTACCTGCAATGATAGAAGAAAGTGTCGATTTTCCGGCACCATTTGGTCCCATAATTGCGTGAACTTCTCCTGCGTTTATCTCAAGATTAATTCCTTTTAATATCTCTTTGTCTTCAATTGAAGCGTGTAAGTTGCTAATTTTTAACATTTTATTGTTTTGTTTATTCGTAATGTCCTTTTAAAGACAAAATATCTAATATTTCAATTTTATTTTCCTCTGTAACCTTGTAAATTATTCGATGCTCTTGATTAATTCTTCTTGACCAACGACCTGCTAACTGATGTTTCAATTGCTCTGGTTTTCCTATTCCTTCGAAAGGATGCAATTGAATATCTTCAATCAAAGAATAAATTTTCTTCAATATTCCTTTATTTCCAGACTTGACCCAAAAATCTAAATCGCCTTTTGCTTTGTCAGAAAATTCTATTTGCATAATTCTTTCAATTCCTCCATTGTCATTCGAGTTCCTCGACCTTCTTTAATGCTTTTTTCAGCATCCAAAATTTCTTTAACAAATTCAGGCTTGTATGGTTTTTCTTCTTCAACAATTTCAAAACCAAGTGATTTTGCCAATGATTTTAGCACTGGAAAATCTTTTTTCTTTACGTTTTTTAAAATTATATCCATAACTTTTAATTTTATTAACCTACCGAACCTTCAAGTGAAATCTCCAATAATTTTTGAGCTTCAACAGCAAACTCCATTGGTAATTTGTTTAAAACTTCTTTACTAAAACCGTTTACGATTAACGCAATAGCCTTTTCAGTTGGAATTCCTCGTTGGTTGCAATAAAAAACTTGGTCTTCTCCGATTTTAGAAGTCGTTGCTTCGTGTTCGATTTTGGCTGATGAATTTTTGCTTTCGATGTACGGAAACGTATGCGCACCGCAATTATTCCCCATTAAAAGTGAATCACATTGCGAGAAGTTTCTAGCATTTTCAGCATTGGCGCTAATTCGAACCAAACCACGGTAACTATTTTGTGATTTTCCTGCCGAAATTCCTTTAGAAATAATAG
>NZ_DQDX01000198.1:7480-7837 GCF_003525665.1 Flavobacterium sp. | reverse complement strand
AAATTCCTTTAGAAATAATAGTCGATTTGGTGTTTTTACCCAAATGAACCATCTTAGTTCCAGTATCAGCTTGTTGGAAATTATTGGTAACTGCAATCGAATAAAATTCTCCAATTGAATTATCACCTTTTAAAACCACCGATGGATATTTCCAAGTTACAGCCGAACCAGTTTCTACTTGTGTCCAAGATATTTTTGCGTTTTTCTCGCAAATCCCTCTTTTGGTTACAAAGTTAAAAACTCCACCTTTACCTTCTTTATTTCCTGGATACCAGTTTTGTACAGTAGAATATTTTATTTCGGCATTGTCCATTGCAATTAATTCTACAACAGCAGCGTGCAATTGATTTTCATCAC
>NZ_DQDX01000198.1:4516-7380 GCF_003525665.1 Flavobacterium sp. | reverse complement strand
CGTGCAATTGATTTTCATCACGACTTGGCGCAGTACAACCTTCAAGATACGAAACATAACTTCCTTCATCGGCAATTAAAAGTGTTCTTTCAAATTGTCCTGTTCCAGCTTGATTGATGCGGAAATACGTTGATAATTCCATTGGACATTTCACACCTTTTGGAATATAACAGAAACTTCCGTCAGAGAAAACAGCCGAATTTAAAGCTGCATAAAAATTATCTCTTTGAGGTACAACCGTTCCTAAATATTTCTGAACTAATTCTGGATATTCACGAATTGCTTCAGAAATACTCATGAAAATAATACCTTTTTCAGCCAAAGTTTTCTTGAAAGTAGTTGCTACGGAAACTGAATCGACTACAATATCCATTGCGACATTGTTCATCATTTTCTGCTCGTCGATAGAAATTCCCAACTTTTTATACATTTCTAAAAGGTCTGGGTCTACATCATCAAGTGTTTTGTTTGGATCTGCTTTTTTAGGAGCCGAATAATACGAAATAGCTTGAAAATCTGGTTTATCATAATGAACATTTGCCCATTCTGGTTCCACCATTTCTTGCCATGCACGAAAAGCTTCAATACGCCAATCGGTCATCCATTGTGGTTCTTCTTTCTTTTTAGAAATCGCACGAACAATATCTTCATTTAATCCAATAGGAAACGTTTCCGAATCCAATTCAGTGTAGAATCCGTATTCGTATTCTTTGTTTTCTAATTCGACTTTTAAGTCGTCTTCAGTATATTTTGCCATAGTATTTTATAACGAAAATGATTCGCCGCAACCACAAGTTCTACTTGCATTTGGATTATTAAATACAAATCCTTTTCCATTCAATCCGCCAGAAAATTCTAAAACTGTTCCTGCTAAATACAAGAATGATTTCTTTTCTACGGCTATTTTTACATTATTATCTTCAAAAACTTTGTCGTTTTCACCCAGTTCTTTGTCAAATTTTAATTCATATGACAAACCTGAGCAACCACCACTTTTTACGCCTACTCGAACGTAATCTTGGGCAGCGTCAAAACCGTCTTCCTGCATCATAGCAACGATTTTTTTACTTGCGTCATCAGATACTTTTATCATAACTTTTTAATTATTAGCGTTTTATTTAAAATTAGACAGAACAAAAAAGAGTGTTTACTATTTTGATTTTGTCTAAATTAACTGCAAAGATACGTCATATTTCGTTTTTTACATAATTACTAACATTTTTATAACGAATAATAGAATAGAAAAAAATGATTTTAACATGAATCAAAGCAACCTATTTAGTAAATTGCACCTTTTTAATTCATAAAAACAATGAAACTCTACCCAATTGAAGCTGGAAATTTTAAACTTGATGGTGGCGCAATGTTTGGCGTTGTACCAAAAACTATTTGGAATAAAACCAATCCTGCAGACGAAAATAATCTTATTGATATTGCAGCAAGATGTTTGTTAATTGAAGATGGAAACCGACTGATTTTGATTGACACTGGAATGGGCGACAAGCAATCGGAGAAATTCTTTAGTTATTATTCACTTTGGGGAAATCATTCCTTAGATAAATCATTAGCAAAATATGGTTTTCACAGAGATGATGTCACTGACGTTTTCATGACGCATCTACATTTTGATCATTGTGGCGGAAGTGTCAATTGGAATAAAGACAAAACCGGTTACGAAGTAGCTTTTAAAAATGCGAAATTTTGGACCAACGAAAATCATTGGGAATGGGCAACCAAACCAAATTTGAGAGAAAAAGCGTCATTTTTATCTGAAAATATTTTGCCAATGCAAGAAAGTGGTCAATTGAATTTTATCAAAAGACCTGAGTCTGATTTTGGAATTTCTGATTTGGGATTTGATATTTTTTATGTTGATGGACATACCGAAAAAATGATGATTCCACACATTCAATACCAAGATAAAACCATCGTTTTTTGCGCTGATTTAATTCCGACTGCAGGACATTTACCTTTGCCGTATGTTATGGGATACGACACGCGACCACTTTTAACGATGCCAGAGAAATCTAAGTTTTTAGAAAATTGTGCTGAGAATAATTTCTATTTAGTTTTAGAACACGATGCTCATAACGAAATAATCACAGTAGAAAAAACAGATAAAGGCATCCGATTAAAGGAAGTTTTCAAGTGTGACGAAATTTTTTAAATTCAATAAAAACCTCATTTTAAGTGCATTATCATTATCGATTTTGCACTTTTTTATTTTTTATAAAATTCTAATTTATTGTTAAACTTTTAATTGATATATCAATATTTGATAAAACATTTTTAAGTTTGTTTAAAATATATTCCATGGAAAATTTAAACAATGTAATTTTTTACAACATTGAGCAAGCCATCAAAACCTACAGAATGTATGCTCAGAAGGAAATAAAATCACACGATTTAAAAATCACGATTGATCAATGGCTTGTTTTAAAAAGTTTGAAAGAAAATCCAAACGCAACGCAGCAAGAACTTGCTGAAACGGTTTTTAAAGACACCGCATCGATTACAAGAATTATAGATTTGCTAGTAAAATCGGAGTTTGTTGAACGTGAAATAAATTTAAACGATAGAAGAAAATCTAACCTAAAAATCTCTTCAAATGGTGAAAAAATTCTTGCAAAAACACATTCAATTGTTTTGCAAAATAGAGAAAAAGCACTTGAAGGAATAACAGAAAATGATATCAAAATCTTAAACGAGACATTAAAAAAAATAACCAAAAACTGTAAACATTAAACCTAAAAATCATGATAAAAATAATACTTTGGTTGACCGTTGTCATAATCACTACTATCAAAATTTTTGTTTTGGGCTTAATAAATTTATAAAATAAAGTTAAGAAACCATTTCAAAAT
>NZ_DQDX01000198.1:0-4468 GCF_003525665.1 Flavobacterium sp. | reverse complement strand
AAAACAATTGAAACTTACTATTTTTGAACACTTAATACATTTTTAACTATGAAATTGATAAAACCAATTTACGTTTCTGCTTTTGCAGCGCTTATCTTATCAAGTTGTTCGCCTGCGCTTGCTCCAATGGTGAGCACAAACGCAACTAACATTGATAAATTACCATTAAAAACTTCTCCTGTAAAAGAAGAAGATTTAAAACGTTGGAGTCATTTAGATTTAGCAAAAGATACCATTCCAGGAATGAGTACCGATAAAGCCTACAACGAATTTCTTAAAGGAAAAAAAGGAACAAAAGTTGTTGTTGGTGTTATCGATTCTGGAATTGACATTGACCATGAGGATATGAAAGGTAAAATCTGGGTGAATTCTAAAGAAATTGCCGGAAATAACAAAGACGACGATAATAATGGCTATGTTGATGATATTAATGGTTGGAATTTTTTAGGTGATTCTAACGATGAAAATCTTGAGTTAACTCGTATTGTTAAAAAAGGTCCATCGGCTCCAAATTATGCCGAAGCTAAAAAAGCTTTAGACAAGCAATATGGTGAAATGATGCAATACAAGCCTCAAATGGACATGATTTCTAAAGCTGATAAAGCGATTAAAACTCATTTAAACAAAGAACTTTATACTGTTGAGGATTTGAAGAAAATTTCAACTACTGATTCAGCATTAAATCAAAATAAGATGATCATGATAAGCGTTGCGGCGCAAGTTGGACCAAACTTTCATGAAGATTTAAAAGAGCAAATGGATCAGGTTTATGACATGCTAAACTACAATTTGAACGTAAAACATGATGGTAGAAAAGCAGTTGGAGATAATCCAGATGATATCAATGATAAAAAATACGGTAACGGAAATGTAAAAGGTCCAGATGTAAAAGATGGTCTTCATGGTACTCACGTTGCTGGAATTATTGCTCAAATTCGTGGAAACGGAAAAGGTGGCGATGGTGTAATTGCAGACAATGTTCAAATTATGGCATTAAGAGCTGTTCCAAATGGTGATGAATATGATAAAGATATTGCGCTTGCTATTCGTTATGCAGCAGATAATGGAGCGAAAGTAATCAACGGAAGTTTTGGAAAAGATTATTCTCCAAATAAAGAATGGGTTTGGGAAGCGATTAAATATGCAGCAAGTAAAGATGTTCTTATCATTCACGCAGCTGGAAACGACGGAAAAGATTTAGATTTAGAACCAAACTTTCCAAATGATGAAGTAAACGGAAAAGAAATTGCTAATAATTTCATGTCAATTGGAGCATTAAACAAAGAATACGGAACCAATATGGTTGCTAATTTCTCTAATTATGCATCAAGAAACGTAGATATTTATTCTCCAGGAAACGAAATCTATGCTACAATTCCGAATAATAAATACAAATATTTACAAGGAACATCAATGGCTTCGCCAAATGTTGCTGGAGTTGCGGCTTTAGTTCGTTCATACTATCCAAATTTGTCTGCTGCTCAAGTAAAACAAATTTTGATGGATTCTGGAACGCCAATAACTACAGAAGTTGTTCTTGGTGAAAAGAAAGAAAAACGTTCGTTTACTAATGCATCAAAATCGGGTAAAATTGTAAATGCTTACAACGCCTTATTGATGGCAGAACAAATGTCAAAAAAATAAAAAACAAGTTCAATTGATAAATGGAAGGAATTCAGTTTCCTTCCATTTTTTTTAACTAAAAACTATGAAATCGCCATTAACAACAAATTTGCGCAAGCAAATACCGATGATTAAAAAAGCGATACCATATGTTACCGCTAAAAAATAATATTTAAACATATGAAAAAAACAGTTCTAATTGCAATTTTATCTTTTGGATTTAACCTTGGATATTCGCAAAGTTCCACTTATTGGCAACAACACGTTGACTATAAAATGGAAGTTTCGATGGATGTAAAAACCTATCAATACAAAGGAAAACAAGAATTAATTTACACCAATAATTCGCAAGATACTTTACGTCGCGTTTTCTATCATTTATACAACAATGCGTTTCAACCTGGAAGCGAAATGGACATGCGTTTGCAAACCATAAAAGATCCAGACGGAAGAATGGTAAACAAAGTAAAAGTAGATGGCAAAGAAATAAAAGAAAGCAGAATTTCTAAGTTGCAACCTAATGAAATGGGTTATTTGCACGTTTCCAATTTTAAACAAGATGGCGTTGCTGCTGTTGCAAAAGAGGTTGAAACCATATTAGAAGTTACTTTAGCAAAACCACTTTTACCAGGAAAATCAACAACTTTTACATTAGATTTTGATGGACAAGTTCCAATTCAAATTCGTCGTTCTGGACGAAATAATAAAGAAGGTGTTGAACTATCCATGTGTCAATGGTATCCAAAAATGGCCGAATTTGATTTTGAAGGTTGGCACGCCGATCCTTACATTGCAAGAGAATTTCACGGAGTTTGGGGAAATTTTGACGTAAAACTTACCATCGATAAAAACTACATTCTTGGTGGAACAGGTTATTTACAAAACGGAAATGAAATTGGACACAACTACCAAGATACTGGTGTAAAAGTTTTAATTCCGAAGAAACAAAAAACTTTGACTTGGCATTTTGTAGCTCCAAATGTGCACGATTTTACTTGGGCTGCAGACAAAAACTACATTCATGATGTCGTAAATACCGATTTTGGAACCACGTTACATTTCTTGTACAAAAACAATCCAAAAATTATAGAAAACTGGAAAATAGCTCAGCCAAAAACGGTTGAAATAATGCGCTATTTCAATTCGTTTGTAGGCAAATATCCTTATAAACAATATTCTGTAATTCAAGGTGGCGATGGCGGAATGGAATATGCCATGTGTACGCTAATTCTTGGTGAAGGAAAACTTGAAGGATTGATTGGCGTTATTGCTCACGAAATGGGACATTCTTGGTTCCAACACGTTTTAGCAACCAACGAAAGCAAACATTCTTGGATGGACGAAGGTTTTACATCCTATATTGAAGAAATGGCTTTAAATGAATTGTCTGATAAAAAAGTAGAAAATCCGTTTGACGGTACTTATAAAGCTTATGTATCTTTGGCTAATTCAGGAAAAGAGCAACCACTTTCTACGCATGCCGATCGATATGATGAAAATAGAAGTTACAGCACTGCATCTTATGTAAAAGGATGTTTATTTTTAACGCAATTGCAATACCTCATCGGGAAAGAAAATTTGGATCAAACAGTAAAACGATTTTATTCTGAATTCAAGTTCAAGCATCCAACTCCAAATGACATTAAAAGAACTGCAGAACGCGTTTCTGGAGCCAATTTAGATTGGTATTTAATCGATTGGACTCAAACATTAAACACGATTGATTATGCTATTAAAAACGTTGAAAGTGCCACTGATGGTATTCAAAGAACCGGAGTTTCATTGGAACGAATTGGAAGAATGCCAATGCCAATTGACATTTTAGTAGAATATACAGACGGAACGAAAGAAAGCTTTTACATTCCGTTGCGAATGATGAGTTTCGAAAAAGAAAATCCGACGCCAGCAATTAAAAGAACGGTTTTAAAAGATTGGGCTTGGGGAAGTTCTAAATACTTTTTTGAAGTACCAAAATCAAAAACTTCCATCAAGAAAATCACCATTGACCCAAGCGGATTAATGGCCGATGTGAAGAAAGATAACAATACTTTCGAGATCAAATAAAGCAAAAAAAAGCGGACAATTACTTGTCCGCTTTTTTTATTTACAAAAGTTTGATTTCTGTTATCTCGTTGTATTTTTGATAACTATTTGTCTTTGGATCAAAGAATTCTTGTTCTCTGTAATGCACTTCGATTTTTTCTCCTTTATCTACTTTTTTCTTGATAAACAATGTGTCGCCATCAAATGGAAACAACCATATAAAATCTTTTACAGCTTTATTTTCATCGATGATTTTAATGGTTACAAATTCGTTAGAAACCATAGAATCATAAGTTCCAACAATAAACGTATCTTCTACGTCGGCTTCTTCTTCTGTTGCTTCTTCTTCACTATCACTCATGTTTGCAAAAATTTCAGGGCAAATTAGTGCCATTTCCAAACCTACGTTTTTGGCAACACCTTCAATAGTTTCCATCTTTTTCTCTGGATTATAACCAATAACTTTTTGCTCTTTTGCGTTAATATATCCAAGGATTGGAAGATACAAAGTCCGAGTGAAATATCAGAAATTGTTGCTTCGCCTTTGGCTTTTGTACATTCACAGGTTGACTCGGCTAATTTTTTAAACACAACTTCCTTTTTTTGTGCAAAAGAAAAAGCGGTAAAAAATAATAGTAGTAAAGTTGCGTTTTTCATACATTATGAATTTGATGGTTTATTTTGATTTCAAACAAAAATAGAATAATAAACAAAACTAAGGTTGTTTTTTAATTATTTTTTTTTTTTTTAAAAAAACAAAAAAATGCGGTGGATTGGGTAATTTAGGATATAATAATGACGT
>NZ_DQDX01000200.1 GCF_003525665.1 Flavobacterium sp. | reverse complement strand
AATATCACCATTGTTAGTAGAAATAGATTTCATAGAATCCTCTAAATCTTTCCAAACGGGGATATTAAAAGCTGAAATTATTTCATTTCTAAAAAATTCTATTCCAGCATAAAAAACAGTAAGTGATGCTAATAGCTCAAAGTAGGAGCTGAAATTATTTAAACACATAAGTCTACAACTATATGATTACTCTTTTAAAAAATAATCTTCACAAGTAGACAATTTTTCTATAAATACATCGTATAATTCTTTTGCTGTATCTGGCTGATTGAAAGAACCATAAGCCGTGCCTTTTCGAAAACCTTCATCGTTAATTATATTGTCTTCGACTCTATACATTTTTTGATCTCCTACAATAAAGAAAATGTCTCCTTTCTTTTCTACAATATATTCTTTAAAAGCATTAGATGCTTTTTTTACAATTACGCTTTCTGGTAATAATTCATTATATAGTTTGACTTTTTTTCCAAATTTAGACAATCTATTATTGTTTTCTTTTAAAACAAATTGAATCTTCCCATTGCGTCCAATAAAATTAACCAAAGACTCTTCAATACACTGGATATTATTGTTTTTTGAAATATTACCTGTAAAGTCGTCTTCATAAAAAACTATCTCTTTTTCAGAATAATCAAAAATAGTGGAGATTACCACAGAGGCGTGTTTATGATTTCTATTACCAAAATGGAGAGGACTTTGACTTTCAGCAAGTCCTTTTATAGCGTTTGAGTATATTTGTAAATCTCTTTCAGCTATTCTTTCCTCTTCAGGAAGGGTGCTAGTATATATATTATCTAAGTTGTTATTCATTTAAATAAACCTTAATGGTAAAAAATGATTATTAATTTTATAAAGAACGCAAAAGTAGAAAAATTTATTATATAACAAAATTTTCTAAACATTGTATTTCAGTTACTTCTATATTGAATATATTTTATCTTAATCTTTCGAAAAAGTAAAGTTACAATAAAATTAGCATAGTTAGGTATTCAATACTTATAAATTATAGTCAGTCATAATTAAAAATCAAGCATAAGTATATTTAAAATCATCTTTAAATTTCATCCTCAATCTCAATATTATCTATAAACTTAGCAAGCTTAGTTGTAACCATAAAATCAAATCGCTTTATGTACTTGGATAGAGATTTATATTTTACCTCAAAAAAAACTTGTTTAGCTTTTACTTTACCATTATGGGTTTGTAAATATTTTTGAATTTGGTCAAAACTATCTCCGTAAATAGCGGTTTCAAGGAGTAATGCTCTAAAATGAATTTGTTGACGATTCCCAACTCCATTAATGGTGGATTCGCCAGCACCAAGTCCGATTAAAAAATATTTATCCATATCTATTCCATGGTCTTGGCAAAGACTGAAAAAGTCAGCTCCTGAATGACCATCTATCTGAATATATCCACCATAATCTCCATATTGGGTACTAACTAAGTCCTCAATTAAATGTAATCCATAATCATTTGTTTTCATATAATTTTAATTTAGAATAAGAGTGTTTATTTTAATGAGAAAGATAAGGTATTGTAAAGTTACAAAAACTATTTAAAGAATTAAAACAATTTTATTTTCTCCCCATCAAACAACTCCCATCCCTCAAACACATTCTCTTTCAGCTCATCGAGTGTTTTAAAAAGGAAATACTCTTTGGCAAAAGCAAAACGCTCATCCTCAAAAAGTCTTTTGATGGTTTGAGTTTTGCAAGTTTCTAATTCAAAAATACTCAGTATTCTTGAGCCGTATTCCAGTCCAAATTGTTTGCTTGGCTCTCCTTCTTTTAATGCTAAAAGATGTTTCAGCAATGAAGTATGAACACGTTGTACGTTCATACCGTTAAATATTTCAATAGCATAGAGTTCCTTTCTAATTGGAGTTTGAAACATACAAATTGCATCGGCAATCAAATACTCATTTTCTCAAAACGCAATATAGGTTTCTGCTCTAAAGCCTTTTGTTTTACCTGTGGAGGCTTTATCCAAATAGGTTAGAAAAAACGATAACTCAATAGATTCATTAAGTGCCCATTCTTGTAAAGCAATATGAACATCAATGGTGTGGATTCTATGGTAATAATCCTGTCCAAATAGCACATTGTTAGTTTTTGGAAACCTTATAATCATACTTGAGTCAAAACGCTCCTCGATAAGTTTTGCTCCATGCGAAGTAAGATGATGGATACTTTGTAGTTTTCAAAATTTTGGATGCACTCCAAAGGTTGCAGAACCCACAAGTGGATTTTTCCAATACCTGAGTTCTAAAATTTGCTTGTTTAAATTCGCTCTATCACTCATAATCCCCAAATGAAGCAATTGACCCGTGGTTAAGAATTTATAACGAGCCAAACTCAGCATAATTTTTTCCTGTGAAGCAGATAGTGTTTTGAAAAATAATCTTTTAGTTAGCATTTTAATTATAAAAAAAATAAAAAGGCAAAATGCCTTACTTTTTTATAACAACAATTATTACAGTTGAAATTTGGGTTTGAAATTTTCGCTGGACTCTATGAAGTTTTGCGATCAAGTATCTCAAAAATCGGATTGTAAATTTTCATTAGCTCTATATAAATTGCTTTGAGAAAGAATTTGAGACTTTAATTTTATTTGCTCTTGTTTGGATAAAAAATATCTTTTGCGACTTTTTAATAGAAAGTCCGGACTTTTAATTTTTCTTGCTCCATAATGGTCTTGTTTGAGATAGAAATAAAATGGAGGTAGTGTTTTTAAAATAGTAAATGGAACACCTAAATCTCCTGCTTGAGATTTTAAAGCCGTAAGTCCATTAATTCCAACGAGTTTAATAGCGGTGTTATTGATTACCATATCCTTAAGCGATACAGGAAGTTGATTGACGCTTTGCGTTCCAACAATCAGATGCAATTTGTATTTCCTGGCTTCGGAGAATATGGTTTCCATACTACTACCGCCCGAGGCAAGATTGTGGAACTCATCCACAAAGAGATAACAAGGCTTTCTGTAGTGTTCCTGTTCAAATGCACGTTGCAAAGCAATACTTAGTAGTGTTGCTGATACAAACTTTCAAAGCGCCTTGCTTGTATCCTCTCCCAATTTTCATTTGGAGAGATTAAACAAAATCACATTTCACTTTTGCATTTCTTTTTTCAAATCAAAATCGTTTTTTCCATTCATCATCCTATAAAAACTGTAATTATTTTGTAGGTGTTGAAGTCTTGTATATACTGCCAATTTTGTAGCACTATATTTTTTATTTTCAAAGGCAGAAGCAAAGAAACTCCTGTAAACAGGATGCGTTGCTTTTTTTCAAAGTTCAACTCGCTTTTGATTGGTGGAGTCATTCATAAAATCCTGTAAATCCGATAAGCCACATCCTCCATGAGAAAACAGAATCGTCAAGCATGGTTTTAAAAGCGTTTCCATTTGTAATGACATACCTGCTTCTGGTATTAGTTCACCGAATGTTTTAGCTCGTTGTTGAGATAGTAAATCCACCATTATGGGATTTGTTACTTTTTTTCGAAACGGATTAATACAAGGGATGCTGTCTTTCTCCCAAGTAGAATCAATATAAACAATACGCTGAGGCTTTAGAAGATTTAAACGAAATGCCAATATACGCTCTGCCAAATCCCCATGTGGGTCTAATAACACCAATGCATATTGTTGTCTCTTATGGGATAAATATTGGAGTTTATAAAAAAGCGATTGCAAGAATACTGATTTGCCTGAACCAGTTCTTCATGTAATAATCAGATGTCTTTTTAGTGCATCAAGGTATACAGGAACAGGCTTGGGTCTAAAAAATAGAAACAAATGGTTCAGACAATAAAATCGGAAAAGCGTTTATAAATTGTCATGTTGTGTCGAAGTAGAAAATAAAATGGAAGGTGGTACATATCTGTTTTACTCAAAATTGCAAGTCCTTTACCTGTGAAGCCCAAAAAGCACACCTATTGGTGTGTACCTTTTTAATTACCTTTTTGACTACCTTTTTGAGAACCTCTAAAGGAGATGAAAAACCGCACGTAATACCAAGAAAAATCTACATTATTTGGAGAAAGAACCCCATAGAAATATACTTTTTCTTCTTCTGTTTTTGCTATTGACAAATTTTAAAAATGTAAAGTTCAAGTGGAGTTGATTCCCTTGCAAACCAAACGAAAATCCGTAAACAACCACCGCCGAAGAAAATATCAAATCACTTTAAAAAAAAATGTAAAGTATCAGGTAAAAGGAGAAGATAACGGCTATCGGATACCTATTGCCAAGAAACATTTAGTAATCTAAAAAACAAAATCATGGAAAACAAAATTGGGAAAACAGTAAACCTCGAACTTATTGGGGTTGATGGAAATGCGTATGCCATTATGGGAGTCTTTTCAAGACAAGCAAGACGTGAGGGTTGGTCGCAGGATGAAATCGACCAAGTGCTTGAGGAAGCACAAAGTGGCGATTATGACCACCTGCTTTCAACTATCATGACCTATTGCGAACCTCAAGACGAGGAAGAACAAGAGGAATAAGAACAGGAAGACTAAAATCATTTTATCTTAAAAAAACAAAAGCATGAAACAAAACAATTTAGAACTCTATGACCAGCTGGACAAAGCCATTGACAGGGCGGTCTGGTTGCAATTTGAACATCGTAACTCAAAAAGAAAATTTGTGGTCTATGATGGACCAGCAGACAACTTTGCTGTTTCGGATTTGCAAACGGCTGTGGAAATGGAAATGGATTCTCATTTTTATTCTTTGCCTGATAGCTACTTTAATCTTTCACATGAAAGACTGGATGCTATCGCAAAGGATAAGGATATGCTTCAGCATTGGGAGGAACTACTCGGAAAGTTTTCCGTCATGGAAGGCGAACTACTACGTTTTATCATTCGCTTTCAGATTCCTGTTGAAAAACTTATTTGTCACGAACTCTCCAATCGTGGCTTTGACCAGAACAACCAGTGGGTGGGATTTGAGGCATCCAAAAAGATTTGGCAACAGAACGAATCCGAAGATTAGTAACCTAAAACAAAAATTTAATCCAATGAAAGAAATGCTTAGAAAAACAAAAGCACGTTTAGTCATACAATACTTCTTAAGGAGATTGCAACAGAGTTTGCAAAACGAGAAAGTCGCTACTATTGATAATGTCTTTCTTTCCATTTACTCTAAAGACGAACTCATGGATATTATCAAATGGTTGTATGTCCCTACTGTACCCCAGTGGATTAACTACGACCAAATGGATAAAGAAGAACTCTTGGAAGCCATCGGAGATGACTTTTATATTCTATCCTATGAAATTGATCAAGCGAGAATGGAATTGTATGAAACAACTAAAGTAACACCTGAAAGAGTAAGAAGTACCCTTTTGCAGTTGGGATTGGAAACTCATTATTTGATAGAAAAACCTGTGATGGATTGGGATGAGTATGATTGTTCCAATTTCAGGTCTTTATCTTATAAGGCAGGAAACCCAATACCTGTATTTGGAATATTTGATTCTTCGGTAAATGAAGAGGACAAATACATTGTTACCACGCCACCTCCCAAGTTGTACAATACTGAAAAGGAAGCAAACGATGCTTTACTTAAGATGATTGAAAAAGGACAACTCAAAAAGGGAGATGCTAAAGTAATGATGCTGTAAAACAAAAATGGAAAATAAAAGATACGTAAAACAGATAATGGTTTTGGGTAAAGAGATGCATCAAGAGTACTTGGATGATTTCTTGGAAGAACCATTGGACTTTGAAGGCTTTGTCAATTTTATGCTAGGATCACTCTATGATGAAAACCGATTTGTGGAAGAAATTATTCCAAATAAAGACTTCTCCAAAGTACTTATAATCTATAAAATAAAAATGTAAATCTATTTAAAATGAAAGAAGTGTATGTGGTTTTACTTGCCGATTCAAATGGAAACTTTGAATGGGTTTACACCCATCCCAAGCCTTATTATTTGAGCAAAGAGGAAGCCCAAAAAGTCCGAGAGGAACTTATCGAAAAAGAAGAAACAGTAACGGAGCAAAACTCCAAAGTAGTGGAATTGTATAAAATGGAATAAAATGAAAATTTAAATCTATTAAAAAAAATGAAAAAAATCTATGCAATATTTATGGCAGACGAACTGGGAAACTTCGAAAGGGTGTTGGTGGTTCCAAAACCCTATTATCTAACAGAAGAAGAAGCCGAAAGAGCACGCCAAGAATTAATCAGAACAGAACCAATAGTTACTATGGAAAACACCATAATAAAAAAGTTTCTTGTTGAAGTTAATAAAGAACAGAACTCAAAAAACAGTAACCAATTAAATTAGTGTATTATGAATGAAAAGAAAATTGCTCTATTAAAAATTTTTTCAATAATTTTGAAAGACAGAGCCAAAACGGAAATTCAATATCAGAACATTAGTCCTGAGATGTTAAAATTCTTTTCTCGAAAAGAACTTATCGAAATCATCACTCATAATTGTGATGGGCAGTTTCCACAAGATTACAATCTTGCAGAAATGGAAAACGAAGAACTTTTGCAACTCATTGGAGATGATTTTAGTATCATTTCCTACGTAATGAGCAAATGGAGTAAAGAAGCTGCAATACTTCCAAGTAAACAAGAATGGTTCAACTCAAAATTCCATTCAGATTCCAATACAGAAACTACAGATAATCCATTAGTACCGACCAAATCGGAAACTATTGAAATGGATATTGATAATTCTGAACAGAAAAACCAAGAAGTTGTTTTAGATTCTAAAACTGCCTCCAAAAAAGGGATTCCCGAAAAGACCAAATAATCTAAAAGGAATCTTTAACTAATGGCTTGTTTTTACGAGCCATTTTCATTTGAAAAGTGAGCTTCTTACATATTTTATCTTCTTTGAAAACAAAATGACAATAAATCCTAAAAGAAAAACGAATGTATTATTAAAAACACCGATTTCCTATTACGGTTGAAAACAAAGTATGCTTAATGATATTTTGCCATTAATTCCTGAACATCATATTTATATTGAACCTTATTTTGGTGGATGAAGTGTCTATTGGGCAAAGCAACCAGCCAAGTGTGAAGTCATCAACGATGTAAATATGAATGTTATTAACTTTTACAAAGTTTTGAAAAGCAAAGGACAGGAATTAGAACAAAAGATAAAAGAAACACTTCACAGCAGAGAAACCTATAGAAAAGCATTATTTATTTATGATTGTCCTCGGTTATTCAATGATGATTCAGTAACAAGAGCATGGGCATTTTATGTAGTTACCAATCAAGGGTTTTTAAACAAGATAGGAAGTCGAGGTTACGATAGAGAAAGAAGGTCATCGGTAGTGTTTAAAAACAAAGTAGACATGTTTGGGATGGATTTAATGGACAGACTTCGTCATACCCAAATCGAACAGAACGATGCCTATAAAGTTATCCAAAGCAGAGACAGAGTGGATGCTTTTATTTATGCAGACCCACCGTATATTGGAACAAATCAAGGACATTATGGAGGTTATGAAAAGGAGCATTTTATTCGTGATTTGGAAGTGCTGGCAAACATCAAATGAAAATTTCTACTTTCCAATTATCCTTCTGAAATATTAAACGAGTACATCAAAAAGTACAATTGGTACATTAAAACTTTTGATAAACCATTATCGGCAAGCCACAACAGAAATAGTTGAGCTATCAAAAGAAAGAAGGAGGTATTGGTGGCAAATTATCCGATTTAGTTTTTGCTTTTATCTTGTAAAACAAAAATGATATGATATTGGATGAAGAAATGGTAAAAGTTAGAAAAATTCTTTGAAAAAAATTTGACAATATCATTCCAGATGAAACTGTAAAACTGATGATACATTCTTTTAAACTCATGGCAAAAATTATCATCAAGAATCTTGAAAAAGAGAACAAAAAGAAGAGTGAATAAAACTCTTCTTTTTTTCATATTGATTATTGTATAAAAATCAGTACAATTTTACCGAACCAGTCTATTTTATTACGATTTAAAGCAATGAACAAGTCAAAAAAACTAAACAAATTACATAAAAATTCTGGGTATTTCGTCAAACCTAAAACCGATGAACAAAGATTTTGAACCAATAAACTTAAAGCGGTAATTTACGTTAGAGTTTCTAGTGAAGGACAGGTTACGGGGTGACATGGTCTCGAATCACAGGAAACTGTATGTAGAGAACGATGCCAAAGACAATCCTGACTGGAAATAGAAGTAGTAAAAGTATTCAGGGAAGAAGGAGTGAGTTGAAAATTAATGGATCGTAAAGCAATCAATCAAGCAATAAAGTATTTGGAAAATGAGAATAAAAAATTCACTAAAATCCACTATTTTGTGGTAACAGATGCCGACCGTATTGCAAGACCTGATGATATTGCGGAAGCATTTTCTTTGGAACAAAATATTGAGGGAGTTGGTGTTAAAATAATTACAGTAAATAATAAAAGGGATATTGAAACTGACGAAGGTAAGTTCTTACATACCATTCAATATGCAATTGCAGGATTAGAACGTAGAAAAATCCTCAGAAGAACTATGAATGGTAGACTCAGCAGTATGAAAAACGGTTGACGACCATTTCCTAGACCTCCATTAGGTTATTGCAGAGAAAAATTATCAGATAGTAATTGATACATAGATGTAATAGATGAACAAAAATGAGCCATAATCAAGGAAGGGTTGGAATTGTACGCATATAATCCGATGTTTAGTCAGTCTCAATTATATAACTATCGGATAGATAAGTGAATAAAGCCATCTGAGAAAAGTAGTAGATTGTATTTTTCAATTATAGAAAAAACGTTTTATCATTACAGATTATATTTTTATGCATGATACATTTATTATCCTGAATGGGGAATAGACGTACCTTTGAAATGAAAACATGAGCCACTAATTTCACTAGATACGGCAGAAAAGATATTGGAAAAAGAAAACCAAAAACCAAAAAAGATAAAAGCTTCTAATATTGATGAAAATTTGGAGTTACATCCACTTAAAGGAATGATAACATGTACAAGTTGTGGCAGGAAATTAGGATGTTATGCAAGCAAATGAAACGGAGGAGTTTATTTTTATTATTCCTGTAGCAACAAGTACTGTGATGATAGAATTAATATCCGCAAAGAAGTTATTGAGAGTCAGTTTGAAGAATTTATAGAAAAAATGAAATTACCAAAAGAAGTATTTGATACATTTAAAACATACATTTTAGAGGAACGAAAAGAAAATAAGGAATCAATAGCTGTAAGCATTCCTCAAATGCAATGACAACTTCTTTCAATAAAAACAAAAATGGAAAAGATTGAAGAGAAAATTCTCTCTATTACAAACGAATGACTACTTCAAAAAATGGAACAGGAATGGTCAGCATTAGATACATTACAGGAAGATTTGATTAGAAAAATGAATAATCAAAAAGATGCCGAAGATAATATTGAACAAATAATATCTCAAACTGAATGCATATTTACGCAACCAGTCCAGATGTGGAGAAATTATGATTATGAAATAAGGCAGTTATTATTTATGGTTCGGTTCGGTGGTATATTGTATTATAAAAAAAACTCGTGATTCCGAACCAACGAAACCACAGGTCTGCATTATCTTTTTAAGCTAAATTGAGGAGGTAATTCCTCCGTGACAACACAAGGAGGTACACTTTCAAACCCGTTTATAATCTCAGAAGTTGATTTTGAAATAATAATTACCATACTAACAGCCCAATGTAAATACATAAATGCAATACATAAGGTCTGTAAAATACATGGTTGGGATATTACAAAAAAAATCAAGGGGTCTTAAAACGAGAGTAAACCTTTGTGGAGTCTATTATATAGTTTTGATAAGAAGTAAACAAGAGTTTTTTTTAACTATAAAGACAGAAATCAATAGGATAAGGCGAGCCGTTGTGGGGAGTTGCAAGTTAGCAAATTACCCCGTAACCGTGTTAATTTGCTCCTTGCAAGGGGAAACCCCTTTGAACCCCGAATCGCAATTGAGTAAATAGAATCAAAGTGTAATTATCGCTCCAAGTCTAAATCTTTACTGATTTTTTTAGCTGTTCGCTCTAAGGCAAACCAACTACGTTCCGAATCAGTTTGATGCTGCACTTTACTTTCTTCTTGGATTTGCAGAATCTCTTTAGAGTATGTATTATAGAATTCTCGCAATAAATCTTCGTCCAAATCTTCATAATGATAAATGGTCTCCATTCCAAATTTTTCAACTAAAGGAAAAAAATCGAGTGGCTCATCATGGGTTAAAATTTCTTTGGCTAAAAACTTCTTAAGACTATCTTTTGGCTCATCCGCCATAGCCATTAATTTTTCTAATGCTTTTTCTTTGCTCATGATAGAATTGATTTATACAAAGTTAATAAAAAAATAAACTTAGTTTTACATACTTAGAAGAGATGACATTGAGCATATTCTTAATGAAGAAAAAATCAACTGATTTCTTTTATTAAAATTAGAAATGAATGTATTTTAGAGCTGATGGTTGTTATGGGGAAAAAGCTTGAGATTGTTTTAGATGTTTTTGTTTTCTTCAAAAGAAATATCTTGAAGCAACTCCGCTAAAGAAATTCCCATTGCGAAAGCTAAACCAGCAATAGTGCCAATATTGGGGATTACCTTTGCAGTTTCTATTTTATATAAATATTGTCTGTCCATACCTACTAAAAAGGCAAGGTCAGATTGAGAAAGACTTTTACGCTTTCTAATTTTTTTTATTTGTTGCCCTAGTTGAAGGGCAACATTTTTTTTTAGTTCTTGGAGTATTTTTTCATCTATGGCATCCACATTACAAAGTCAAACATAAAGAGCAATATTTTTGTAACCTTAAAAAACCACATTTACTTTTTTAAAAACTAAAAAAAAATTAGGTTATTATCTTTTTTATTTATAGAATTGTATGGAGTTTATAATTCCAACACTATAATCGTTTTCTAGACAAAGCAATAAATTAGATGCAATAATTAAATTATCAATTAATACTAAATATTTATATCATGAAAAAAAGAATTCTACTTTTTGGAGCTTTAGCATTAAGCTCAATTTCGTTTGCACAATCTTCTTTTCCACATCTTGCTCCTAGTCTTGGAGCAAATGCAGAGAGAGTTTCTAGTTTTGGAGTAGCAGGAGTTGCAAATGAATTTTTAGAGATTACAAATTCAACTGAATTTGCAAATCAATTTATACCTTCTATTTGGGCACATCACCAAGCTGACAATAGATTTGTACTCCGTCATTTTGCAACAACAAATTCAACACAAGATAACGGTACAATTCCAATGATGATTTTTAGAGCGGAAATTAGAAATAGTTTAAATCTGACAGCACCAAATGCAACAGGAGAGTTTCCTTGGGGAACAACATCTGCACTTGTTGTAAATAGACCTTTATTCGCATGGGAAAACGGTAATACTCAATTGATGAGAATTCTTGCAAATGGAAATGTAGGTATAGGAACTACAACACCTACAACAAGATTTCACACTTTTGGTTCAGTGAGATTTGAAAGCATTCCAACTGTAACAACAAATACTTATGTATTAACAGCAGATGCTAATGGTGTTGTAAGCCGTCAACTTTCATCTTCTTTCGGTGGTGGAGGTATTACAAACGCTTGTGCAACACCAAATTTTTTAACAAAAACAGGTGCGAGTGGTCTTACTTGTAGTCAAGTTTTTGATAACGGAACAAATGTAGGTATTAACACAACTGCACCAACAGCTAAATTTCACAATAATGGAACTGTAAGATTTGAAAACTTACCAACATCAACAACTAATAATATTTTTGTTACTTCTGATGCAAGTGGTAATTTAGCAAGACGAACAGTAACTTTTGGTAATGTTAACAGTACTTGTTTCACTACTAACTATATTCCTAAAAATAATGGTACAGGTTTGTCTTGTAGTCAAATTTTTGATAATGGTACTAATGTTGGAATTGGTACAACAACTCCTTCAAACAAACTTACTGTTAATGGTGCTGTGCAATCAATATCAAATTTATTTATTTCAGATATTATTTATAAAGAAAAAATTGCCCCAATAAATAATGCTTTAGAACTTGTAAATAACTTAGACGGTAAAACATATAATTGGAAAGTTAGTTCGTTTCCAGAGTTAAATTTTGATAATACATTACAATATGGTTTAATAGCTCAAGAAGTTGAAACAGTTATGCCTTCAATTGTACATACTGATGATTTAGGTAGAAAATCTGTAAATTATAGTGCAATTATTCCAGTATTAGTTGAAGCAATTAAGCAACAACAAGACCAAATTACTGCTTTACAGGACCAAATTAACACAAATTTTCAAAGACAAAATAATGATTTAATTACATTGCAAAATACAAAAATAATTAGTGTTTCTCCTAATCCTTCGTCTGATGTAATTTCTGTATCAATGAATATAGAAAGCGAAGTTACAGAAGCAAAATTAGTTGTTTATGATTTAAAAGGAGCTGTTATTAACAGTCTTACAATCAAAGATAGAGGTTATGATATTTCTAAATCTTTTCAAAAAGATAATTTTGGAACAGGTACATATATTGTTACTCTAATTGTTAATGGCAAAAGCATTGACAGCAAAAAATTCATTTTCAACTAATATTTTTTTATATTTGCGCATTAATAAAACTCTGATGTTAACATCAGAGT
>NZ_DQDX01000133.1:14473-15983 GCF_003525665.1 Flavobacterium sp. | reverse complement strand
TAAATTAACATCAGCATCAATTTGCCATAGCTGTAATTTAGCAGTAGACAAAAACTTTTGTAGTAATTGTGGTCAAAAAAAGTATAAACGAATTGATAGAAAATATATTTGGGATGAAATACAATATTCGACAATTCACACCAATAAAGGTTTTTTATATTCCATTAAAAATATTTTAAAAAATCCTGGAAAAACAGCGAGAGAATTCATTGATGGAAATAGAGTCAACCATTATAAACCAATTTCGTTAGCATTTATTTTAAGTGGAATATCTGCATTTATTTCCTTTAAAATAGTAGGCATGGATGCTGTTTTAAAAAGTTTTTATGAAAATCAAAAAATGAATAGTAAATTGATGACTGATATGCTATCGTTTATGGCAAGTTACAATTCATTTATCATGCTTTTGTTTATACCTCTTATGGCAATTTTAACCAGTTTGATTTTTAGAAAATGGGGACAAAATTATTTCGAACATGTGGTTATGAATGCCTTTGGATTTTCCTTTTATACAATTGTTACCATTTTATTTTTTTCGCCAATATTATTTTTTTTAAAAGATAGTCCGGCTACTTTTCAAATGATATCATCATTAGGCATGCTAATAATACCCATAAGCATGGTTTGGTTTTACAAAGCTTTTTACATTGACAAGTCCTTAAAAACTATACTATTAAGAATTTTACTAATATTGCTTTTCTTAACTATTATATATTTTATTCTTATAATATTGGCAGTTATTATTGTACTAGTATTTAAAGGTCCAGATGCAATTAACTATATTAAACCAAATTAAAAATTATAAGTTATAAACTTTTGACCTACTTAACTCATTTACTGAAAATATGATAACAAAAGAAGCACTTCAGTTTTTAGCAGATTTAATTGCAAACAACAACACCGAGTGGATGCATGCTAATAAAAAACGTTATGAAGATTATAAAAAGGACTATCATGCGTACATTGCTTCTATCTTGGCAGAAATGAAACTTTTAGATCCAACATTAGAACCTTTGGAAGTTAAAAATTGTACGTTTCGCATTAATCGTGATATTCGTTTTAGTAAAGATAAATCGCCATATAAAACCAATATGGGCGTTTGGTTTACACAAAATAAAAACAGAAAAAACAGCCCGGGTTATTATATTCATTACGAAAAAGGAATGTCATTTATAGCAGGCGGAGTTTGGTGCCCAGAACCTAATGAATTGAAATTAATTCGAAAAGAAATAGAATTTTTTCACGACGATTTAGAAGAAATTGTTTCTGATAAAACGTTTAAGAAAGAATTCAAAGAACTAACTCGTGATGAAAATAATACGCTAAAAAAAGCACCAAAAGATTTCGATCCCAATCATCCTGCGATTGAATTTTTAAAGCTGAAAAGTTACACAGCATCACAAAAAATCGATGATAAAATGTTCACTGAAGCTGATTTTAGCAAAAAAATTGCTCAAAAATTAATTGCGTTAAAACCGATGAATGACTTTTTGAGACGTGCTTTAGAAAC
>NZ_DQDX01000133.1:14083-14450 GCF_003525665.1 Flavobacterium sp. | reverse complement strand
CCAAATTCCAATTTTCTCTTTGCGAACTTTGCGAAAAACTTTGCGAACTTTGCAGTAAAATCTCAAACAAATGCAAATCCACAATAATTTCTCCTTAAAAAAATACAACACTTTTGGTATAGAAGCCAAAGCAAAACAATTTGTCGCAGTTCATTCTAACGATGAATTACAATCTATCCTAGAAAATCATGCTTCGGATAAAAAATTCATTCTTGGTGGCGGAAGCAATATGCTTTTGACGCAAGACATCGATGCTTTGGTAATTCATGTTAATTTGAAAGGAAAAAAAATCATTAAGGAAGACAACGATTTTGTTTGGGTTGAAAGTCAAGCAGGCGAAAATTGGCACGAATTTGTCCTTTGGACC
>NZ_DQDX01000133.1:7421-13974 GCF_003525665.1 Flavobacterium sp. | reverse complement strand
CTTTGGACCATCAATCAAAATTTTGGTGGATTAGAAAATATGTCGTTGATTCCGGGAAATGTTGGTACAACTCCAGTTCAAAATATTGGTGCATATGGAACCGAAATTAAAGACACTTTTGTTTCGTGCGAAGCCATGAATATTCTATCACAAGAAATGAAATCCTTCACCAAAGAAGAATGCAATTTTGGTTACAGAGAAAGTATTTTCAAACAAGAAGCAAAAGATAAATATGTGATTACTTCTGTGGTTTTCAAACTCACAAAGCGCAATCACAAAATCAATACTTCGTACGGCGACATTACAAAAGAATTGGAAAACCAAAACGTTACAATCCCAACATTAAAGGACGTTTCCAATGCTGTGATTGCGATTCGTCAAAGTAAATTACCCGATCCAAAAGAGCTTGGAAATAGCGGAAGTTTCTTTAAAAATCCGATTATTTCAAAGGAATTATTCGAGAAAGTACATCAGAAATTTCCAGAAGTAAAATTCTTTGAGGTTTCTCCAACCGAAGTAAAAGTTCCGGCTGGATGGCTCATAGAACATTCTGGATTAAAAGGTTACCGAAAAGACGACGCTGGAGTTCATAAAAACCAAGCCTTAGTTTTAGTAAATTACGGAAATGCAACCGGACAAGATATTCTAAACTTATCAAAGTACGTTCAAAAAACCGTTTTTGATAAATATGGAATTGCTATTGAGGCTGAAGTTAATGTGATATAATATCAAATTTTAGATATTAAATTTAAAAACTACTGTTTAAAATCTGAAATCTATAAATTGAATTTCATACTTTTGCAGTCGTTTTAAAACAAGAGAAAAAAGCCATTATGTTACTAATTTTACTTTGTATTTTCATTGCTGTTGTAGTTATTCAATTCCTATATTATGTAGTGTTTTTTGGTAAATTTTCTTTTGCTAAACCTCAGACTTCTACTCCAAAAAGAGTTCCTATTTCGGTAATTGTTTGTGCTAAAAACGAAGAAGAAAATGTAAAAAACTTTGTTCCATTATTAGCTGAACAAAACTATCCAGATTTTGAAATTGTACTTATTGACGATGCATCAAGCGACGAAACCTTAGAAGTTTTTGAAGCATTTGAAAAACAATATTCCAACATCAAATTAGTTAAAGTAGAAAACAACGAAGCCTTTTGGGGAAATAAAAAATTCGCCTTAACACTTGGAATCAAAGCTGCTAAAAACGAATACCTACTATTTACAGATGCCGATTGTTACCCAAAATCTAACGATTGGATTAAAGAAATGAGCGCACATTTTACCATGAAAAAAACGATTGTTTTAGGTTATGGTGCTTACGAAAAAATATCAAATTCGTTTCTAAATAAAATCATCCGATTTGAAACTTTATTGACAGCAACGCAATATTTTTCTTGGGCAAAATTAGGAAAACCATACATGGGCGTTGGTCGAAATATGGCCTACAAACGCGAAGAGTTTTTTAAAACCAACGGATTTATAGAACACATGAAAATCCGCTCGGGCGACGACGATTTGTTCATCAATCAAGCAGCAAACTCTCAGAATACAACCGTATGTTACACACCAGAAAGTTTCACTTATTCAAAACCAAAAACGAGTTTTAAAGATTGGTTTACCCAAAAAAGACGTCACGTTGCCACAGCAAAACACTATAAAGCATCCGATAGAGCACAATTGACTATTTTTTACATAACACAATTAATGTTCCTAACTTTGCCAATTATCCTATTAGCATTTCAATTTCAATGGATAATTGTACTAAGTTTAATAGGTTTCCGTTATCTATTTGCATGGTTGTCACTCGGGTTTGCAGCCGGAAAACTAAAAGAAAAAGACGTAATGTATTGGTTTCCAATCATCGAAATCATTTTGATATTCACACAACTTAACGTTTTCATCACCAATACATTCTCAAAACCAGTTCAGTGGAAATAAATCCGTACATAGAAAAAGCCAAGAAAGGCGATCAAGTTGCCTTCACCTACCTACTCGACCATTACTGGAACGAGGTCTATGGATTTATGCTAAAACGCACTGAAAATGAGACTGATGCCGAAGATATTACAATAGAAACATTCTCCAAAGCATTCGATAAATTAACCACTTACAATCCTGAATTTCAGTTTAATACATGGTTAATTGCTATTGCCAAAAATGTTCATATTGATTTACTTCGCAAAAAAAAATCTACCCTTTTTGTAGAAATCACAGACGAAGAAGATCAGCAAGCCTACAACATCGCCGATACGTCACCTTCGGCTGAAGATGAGTTGATTACCGAGCAAAATTTATCGCAACTTTTACAATTCATAAAAGAATTAAAACCTCATTATCAAGAAGTTATACAACTTCGTTACTTTCAAGAAATGAGCTACCAAGAAATTGCCGAACAACTCGAAGAACCTTTGAGTAACGTCAAAATCAAACTCCTTCGCGCCAAAAAACTATTGGCAGAAATCATCCAAACCAAACGTTAAAATATTTATTTTTTGAAACGAAAGGCTTGGTTCCTTTTGGTTTCCCTATTCCTGCTATCCGCACCGCACGGCGGTTTGCTCCTATCAGGGTTAGTCAGGTTTTGTATTGAATCGAGCTTCAAATTAATAAAAACGCACCTATAACTTCACTTTACAAACAATACGCTACAATAAATTACATTTTCTTACAAAAATCACACAATATTGAAATAATCTTTGCGTTATTAAAATAAAAACAAGAAGCAAACCATAACAACTTTATCCAAAATCTAAAGACAAAAAGTCTGAAATCTGAAATCTAATATCTGAAATCTAATATCTAATATCTAAAGCATATGTAACACCGATACTTAACAATTAAAACAAATAAATCATGTCAAACTTAAGTATCTTTGAAAAAAAGTGGATTGACCTTGTATTCGAGGGCAAAAACAAAGCTTATGGCGCTTACCAATTACGTCAAGAAAGCACAAAAACTACAGTACTTGCCTTCATTTCTGGCATTTCATTCATCGTTGTAGTATCAGGAATAGGATTATTTTTAAGTTCATTTGGAGCAAAACCAAAAATGAATCCGGATATTCCAGTACTTGATTCAATTGTTATCACACCTTATCATCGTGACCCAGAAATTGTAAAACCACTTGTTCAACCACCAGCAAGTAGCGCACCAGATGTTGACGTTCCAAAAAATAAAAACTTTGTTGCTGCACCAACAGATCAATCTGAACCAGATGTTCCAACAACTTCAGAACTTCCAACAACCAACACACCAACGGGAATTCCAGGCGGAACTGGCGTAAATCCAAACCCAAGCAATGGCGGAGGAACAACTATTTTACCAGAGCCAACTCTACCACCAACTGGCCCAATTGTTCCTGCGGCATTAGATGAACAACCAGATTTTCCAGGTGGAATTGATAGATTTAGAAAACAAGTAGGAGAAAAATTCAATACTCCAGAACTAGATGAAATTGTAGTAGTAAGCGTGATTGTATCTTTTGTAATTGAAAAAGACGGAACAATGACCGATATAAAAGTATTGAAAAACCCAGGATACGATTTAGATAAAGAAGCCATAAGAGTTTTAAAATCAATTAAAACCAAATGGAAACCAGGCAAAATAAAAGGACAATTAATGAGAACACAATATACGTTACCAATAAAAGTTCAATTGAATTAAAAATAATCCTTAAATAACTTATGCCATAAGTTGATAAATGTGACCTGTTTAGTGCAAAAAACTAAGCAGGTTTTTTTATTGCCAATACCACAACTTTAAGAAAAAATTGTAATTCGTTATTTAAAAATCCTAATTCAACTTTATGTATCTTTGCATTTCTAAAAAAGGCATGTATGGAAACGGCTACCGAAAATAATTTACCTGTAGGAAAACCAAAATGGTTAAAAGTAAAATTGCCAATTGGTCAAAAATATACTGAACTTCGCGGTCTTGTAGACAAATATAAATTGAACACGATTTGTGCCTCAGGAAGTTGCCCAAATATGGGTGAATGCTGGGGTGAAGGAACGGCAACTTTCATGATTTTAGGTAATATTTGCACGCGTTCTTGTGGATTTTGTGGTGTAAAAACCGGTCGTCCAGAAAACGTAGATTGGGACGAACCAGAAAAAGTGGCGCGCTCAATAAAGATAATGAATATCAAGCATGCCGTTATCACAAGTGTTGACCGTGATGACTTGAAAGATATGGGTTCTATCATTTGGTTAGAAACTGTTGAAGCCATCAGAAGAATGAATCCTAACACAACTTTAGAAACTTTAATTCCAGATTTTCAAGGAAATACTAGAAATATCGACCGAATTATTGAAGCCAATCCAGAAGTTGTTTCGCACAATATGGAAACCGTTCGCAGGTTGACTCGTGAAGTTAGAATTCAGGCAAAATATGATAAAAGCTTAGAAGTTTTAAGATATTTGAAAGAAAAAGGAATTCGTAGAACTAAATCTGGAATCATGTTAGGTTTGGGTGAAACCGAAGCAGAAGTTTTAGAAACCATGCAAGACATTCGCAATCAAAATGTTGATATTATTACTATTGGTCAATATTTACAACCAAGTAAAAAACATTTGCCAGTAAAAGAATTCATCACGCCAGAACAATTTGAAAAATATGAAAAAATTGGTAAAGAAATGGGATTCCGTCATGTCGAAAGTGGCGCATTGGTTCGTTCTTCTTATCACGCCGAAAAACATATTCTTTAAATAATCACGAATTACAAATTTGAAAACAAAAATAGCCATAAACGGTTTTGGTAGAATTGGCAGAAATCTTTTTAGATTACTACTTAATCATCCTACAATAGAAGTTGTTGCGATTAATGATATTGCCGATAACCAAACGATGGCACACTTAATTAAATATGACAGTATTCATGGAGTACTTCCTAATGCAGTCTCATTTGATGAAAATCATATAATTATTGATGGTAAATCTTACGTTTTTTACCATGAAAAAGATATTTCAAATTTAAATTGGAATGGAATTGACATTGTAATTGAGTCTACCGGAAAATACAAATCATTTGAAGAAATAAACAAGCACATTCTTAGTGGAGCCAAAAAAGTAATTTTGTCGGCACCATCAGAAGTTCCAGAAATAAAAACGGTAGTTCTTGGTGTTAACGAACACATTCTTGATGGTACAGAAACTATAATATCTAACGCTAGTTGTACAACAAATAACGCTGCACCGATGATGAAAGTCATTAACGATTTATGCGGCATTCAACAAGCTTACATTACAACGGTTCACTCTTATACAACGGACCAAAGCCTTCATGATCAACCACATAAAGATTTACGTCGTGCTCGTGGTGCAAGTCAATCAATTGTACCAACTACAACTGGTGCAGCAAAAGCTCTAACTAAAATTTTTCCAGAAATGGATGGGAAAATTGGTGGCTGTGGCATTCGTGTTCCTGTTCCAGATGGTTCTTTGACTGATATTACTTTTAATGTATCACGCGAAGTAACAATTGAAGAAATTAACGCAGCATTTTTAAAAGCATCGCAAACAAATTTAAAAGGAATTCTTGATTATACAGAAGATCCTATTGTATCTGTAGATGTTATTGGTAATAGAAATTCATGTCTTTTTGATGCTCAACTTACCTCTGTTCTAGATAAGATGGTTAAAGTAGTTGGTTGGTACGACAATGAAATTGGCTATTCGTCTAGAATTATTGATTTAATTACCTTAATATCAAAATAATTTTTTACTTTAGACAACCAAAATTTATGATTTACCATAAACATGAGACAACTTTTGCTGTTTCTTTTTGTCATTCCGAACATTTTATTTTCTCAACGAACGCCAATTGAGAAAGTAGATAGTGTTAATCATTATATAGAACTTGTTAAGTTTAATAAAAACATTAACAACTATAGAAATTGTCTTGATTACTCGCAAAAAGCATTAGATTATGCTAAAAAAACAAATAATCAAAAATCTATTGCTCATAGTTATTCCAACCTCGGATTTGTTTACCTCGAACTAAAAAAATACAATGATGCAATTGATGTGTTACTTAAAAGCATCGCAACTTACTCCACTTTACCAAAATCCGCTGAACAAGCATTTGCCTATTATACGCTTGGTGTCTGTTATATTCAGGTGAATAATTTTAAAATGGCTGAAAAGAATTTCGATGCCGCAACCACTATTTACAAAACCATAAAAGTTTCTAATGCCGAAGAAATGCTTGATCTTCAGAAAGGTATTATTTTAAAGGAAAAAGGTCGAACTGATTTGGCTATGCCATTATTTGAATCGGTTATTTCTACCTCCACATCTGACGAATTTGAAAAAACAAAATCAGAAGCATTGTATCAAATTGGTAAAATTGAACAAGATAAAAAAAGATATAATCTTGCAATCAACTACTTTAATCGTGCCTTAGCAATTGAGAATATTGACATCGAACAAAAATCAAATATTGTTTTAGCATTGAGTGAAGTTTATGAGAAATCAATGGATTTAGAAAAATCACATCATTATCTAAAACAGCATATAAACCTTCGAGATAGTATCAATTTACTGAATAATAA
>NZ_DQDX01000133.1:5007-7330 GCF_003525665.1 Flavobacterium sp. | reverse complement strand
ATCAATTTACTGAATAATAAAAAAATAGGTTTAGAAGATTTTGCTTCATTTAAAGATTCTGAAAAATTAAAATTAATTGAACAAATTGATAAAGAAAATAAAACTCAAGAAAAAGCCAATATTTTTGCCAAACTTATAAGTATTTTAGCGATCGCCTTGATATCCATTTTATCACTTTTAAGTTTATCATTATATAAGAATAACATTTTAAGAACTCAATCTAACACGTTACTAAAAGAAAAAAACAGAGAACTTGAAGTTGCAAAAGAAAATGCCGAAAAAGCATCGAAAGCAAGAGCCGAATTTTTATCGACGGTAAGTCATGAATTGCGAACACCACTTAACGCAATTAATGGAATTACGCATTTATTAATAGAAGAAAAGCCTAAAGCAAGTCAGATTAATTATTTAAACTCATTAAAGTTTTCGGGAAATTACCTATTGACCTTCATTAATGACATTTTAGAAATTAATAGAATTGAATCTGAAAATGTACCTATAGAAAGCATCAATTGTAATTTAAAAGAACAGCTTTTTAAAATTCAAAATTCATTTAAAGAAATTGCTCAAGAAAACAACAACACCTTCGTGTTGGACATTGATGATGCCATACCGGATAACTTAATTTGCGACCCAACGAAATTGTCACAAATTTTCATAAATTTAGTAAACAACTCATTAAAATTTACAGAAAACGGTTTTGTGAATTTATCTGCTAAATTGGAAACTATTGAAGATAAAAATGTTCAAATACATTTTAAAGTAGCCGACAACGGAATAGGAATTCCAGACGACAAACAATTAGAAATTTTTGATAGTTTTTCACAAGGTTCTATAGAAATTAATAGAAAATACGGTGGAACAGGTTTAGGGTTATCTATTGTAAAACGACTTATTGAATTACTTGGCGGAACCATTAAACTTAATAGTAAAGTAGGCTTAGGAACTACCTTCTTCTTTACCTTACCTTTTGAAATTGGGGAAAAAAGTATTCTAGTTAAGCAAGTAAAACTATTTGACAAAGAACTTGTTGTCAATAAAAAAATTCTTTTAGTTGAAGATAATAAGATCAATCAAATGATTACTAAAAAGATGCTCGAGAATAAAGGTATGTCATGTCATATCGTTGATAATGGCGAGCAATCTGTAGAACTAATGAAAGAAGAACATGAATTTGATTTAGTTTTGATGGACGTACATTTACCTGGAATCAATGGTACTATTGCTACGCAACAAATTAGAGAATTTAATCAAAAAACACCTATCATTGCGCTAACGGCAATTTCACTTAATGAAAATAGAGAAATGCTACTTTCTTACGGAATGACAGATGTGATTACAAAACCTTTTGAACCCGAAAATTTCTATTCTATAATTGCAGACAACTTAAAGTTTTCATAGCACTTTTAGTATTTTTTGATTAATTCTTTTATTAAAATTCTAACGTCTGGTTCGGCTTTTTGAGCTGCTTTAAGAACCTCTGAGTGATTGACATCTTCTATATTTTCTTCATCACCCATATCGGTAATTACAGATAATCCAAAAGTTTCAAGTTCCATGTGGCGTGCTACAATTACTTCTGGAACTGTTGACATTCCAACACAATCGGCACCAATATTTTTCACCATTTTGTATTCTGCTAAGGTTTCAAATGTTGGACCTTGCAATCCTAAATAAATTCCGTCGTGGACTTCAATATTTAATTCACTTGCTATTTCCTTTACTTTGGCAATCATATTTTTACTGTAAGGTTCGCTCATGTTTACAAATCTTGGCCCAAACCTTTCATCATTTTTTCCTCTAAGCGGATGTTCTGGCATCATGTTTATATGATCTTTGATCAATACAATAGACCCAACTTTATAATTCGAATTTACACCACCAGAAGCATTGGAAACAATTAATTTTGAAACACCAAGATATTTCATCACTCTAACAGGAAAAGTAACTTCTTTCATGCTATAACCTTCGTAATAATGAAAACGACCTTGCATGGCTACAACTTTTTTAGAACCAACAGTTCCAAACACTAAAGCACCTTTATGTCCTTGCACGGTAGAAACTGGAAAATTTGGGATTTCTGAATAAGGTAAACTAAATTCAATTTTAATATCATCTGTAAAATTCCCTAATCCTGAACCTAAAATTACACCATACTCAGGATTAAAATTTGTTTTCTCTTTTATAAAACTAACGGTTTCTTGTACTTCGTTCCACATAATTGTGATTTTATTTATTGTTATATTTCAATTCAAATTTAAACATAAATAGCCTTAAACTGAAAATAAAATGAAATAAAAAAAAACCGTCTGAATTAACAGAC
>NZ_DQDX01000133.1:518-4926 GCF_003525665.1 Flavobacterium sp. | reverse complement strand
TTACAGTTTTTACTTGATTATCTGAAGTAACTTTAACTAAATAAGTTCCACTTGGAAGATTAGACATATCAACTTGAGCTTGATTAGCATCCATTGTTACTGTTTTAACTTCTTGTCCTAAAATATTTATAACTTGAACTTTATTAATGTTTTGAGCGTATGATAAATTCAATACATCGTTCACAGGATTTGGATAGAATCTAAAGCTTGACGAATCAAATGATTCATTTCCTAAAGATGCATCATAAGCAGAAACTTGGAAAGTCCCGGCTACATCACCTCCAAATTCCCATACATTAACATATAAAACTTCACCTGGAGTTCTACCTGTAAGATCAACAAGAGAGAAATTACCAGTTGCAGAATCATCATCATTACATTCAACTAAAGTTAAATTTGTACAAGATCCACTGTATACAGCCAAACCAGTATCTGTAATAGGGCTTGTTGGATTAGGATTAGTCTCAATTGTGATACTTCCAGAAGCAGGAACTACCACAGAATACCAAACATCAGCACCTTGAAATGAAGCACAATTTGGTGCAGGTGGAGCTGAATTTGTAGCTCCGACTGTAGTACCAACAACTGCGTTAGTAGCAAATACACCACCAGCTGTTAAAGCTACCGCTGTAGAACAATTATCGTTTGCAGGAGGACAGATGTATGTATAAGTTCCTACAGGAATGTTACAAGTAGCGTCTGTACCATGAAGTAAAGTTAATACAACTGATGCTGAGCCGCTAGGAAACGGACCTACATTGATTACACCAGTTGCAGTAACTGGCCAAGTCGTAGTTCCATCAGAAATTGCTGGTGAACCACTTCCTAATGAAGTAATATTAACCGCAATTGAATATTGAGAAGTAGCGCAATTTGGCGTTACAGTAGCAGTTGAAAACGCTGCAGGAGTACAACTTGGTGCTACAATATTAACTGAAAAATCTAACGTTACACCCCAAGAACCAGAATAACAAGGATTAGGAGGAACTTGACCAGAGTCAGCAGTTCCAATTCTCATTTTATGCACACCTAATGGTGCCGTTGCAGGCATTACAAATGAAGCGTTTAAAGTTGTTGGGTTAGCGTTTGTAGACGCAATACCCGTTAAAACTAATTCACCAGCATCTGTAAAATCAAAATCGTTATTAAAATCGATCCAAATATTAGTATCGTAAGTAAACCCTGTAGCAAAAGTAACTTGAACATTGTTATTAATACCTTGACTCATAGTTACAGTTGACGCAGAATGGTCAAAATAAGTCACATCTGTAGTTGGGAAATTTGTTGTAACTAATTGAACATTTGTAATCCCATTTCCATCATTAGATGTTGGAACAGAAGTACAATAACAACCTGTTGCAGCAGTTGTAAAGGATTGCTCAACACATCCTACCGCATCACCATTAGCATTAAATGGTACAAGCTTGTAATAGTATGTAGCATTGATTGCACCTGTATAAGAGTAGTTCACACCATTTACAACTTGAGCATTCAAAATATCAGTTCCACCTGGAGTTGTACCAAGACTTAACTTGTATCCATCTGCACCAGATGTTGCATTCCATGAAATTACTGTTGGAAAGTTTCCACAACCTGCACTTATTGTTGCAACAACATTACTAGCACAAGTAGGAACTGTTGATGGTATTGTTTGAACAATAAAATTATCGATAAAGAAATCATAATCTGGTCCGTCAGAAACTGTACCTGCTGATGCATAATATGCAAATTTAACAGAATTTGATGTTACTGTTGGTATATCATAAATTTCAGTATTTATGCTATTTCCTGGAGTATTTGAACTATTATATGTTTCTAATGGCGTCCATGTAGTTCCTCCATTAGTAGACATTAAAAACTGAACAGTATCATCAGCACCCATAAGTCCTGGTGCATTTATAGGACCTTGTTGATTCCACTGTGTTGTACCAACATTAACTCTCACTTGGTAGCCACCAGCAGTTAAGTCAAAAACTGGTGAAACCATCCAACCTTTCGCAGAAGATCCATATAAATTAATTTTAGCTGCGTTGTTACCAGCAACATTTAGCATGTTAGCAGGACTCCAGCTACCAGAGTTTGGTGTTCCAGAAGGTCCTGTACTTGGATCTCCATCATTAAATTTACCCCAACAAGTTGGTAATGCACTAAATGTAAATGTTGAGAAATTTTCTAAATAATAAGGAACAAAAGAAGCACAAGGAGTTGTAAATGCAGATGTTAATGTCCAAACGCTCTTTGATGTTGTAGAACATACAGATCTAACCCAAATAAAATAATTTGTTACAGGAGTAAGCGCTGTTAAACTCAAGGTTGTAACACCAGCAGCAACTGAACCTGTAGCAACTGTAGCAGCTGTTGGAGCTGTGTTGGTAGTAGACAAAAAGTATTCATACCCTGCAGCAGGCGCAGAAGCGGGAGCAACCCATTCTACCGATGCAGAAGTACCTAAAACATTACTAACAGATACATTCGTTGGCTCTGTACAAGTTGGTATTGCTTCCCATCTTACATCATCAATATATATTGTTGCTGTCTCAGTTGGAGCAGTTACATTTCTAAAAACTAATCTTTGAACTCCAGATGGTAAAGCACCAGGAGCTAAAGTAAATTGAGCAGCAGCGCCAATTTGAGTTGACGGCATTAAAAACTCATCTAAGTATTGGTATGTTGCAACATCATTTGGATCTGTTAAATATCCAACTTGAATTACTCTATCGGCAACTGTACAATAAGCTGTAAATCTTAATCTGTGTGTATTAGCTTGTAAATTTGAAACCAATGGCATATTTGCAAAAGTTTCAATAGAAATGCTACTATTAGAAAACATGTACAATCTGTTTGGTGCACTCATAGGAATACCACTTCCACCAGTTAGATAAACATTTGCAGCACTTCCTCCTTTACTCCAACAAATTGGTAGTGGACCACCAAATGAAGCAGTAGTTGTGTCAAAGTTTTCATAAAACTCCGTTACTGGTAAACAAACCGTTGCAAAAGAAAAAGGACCAGCCCATAAACTATCCTCTGAAGCGCAATTTGCTCTTACATAATATTGATAAACTGTTCCAGAAGCTAAACCTGTAAGTGCATAATTTGAAGCATTTACATCAGTAACAATTGTTCCAGAACCTAAAGTAAATCCTGTTACACCGTATTGGATGTCCCAAGCAGTTTCTGTTCCTACCGCTGACCAAGTAAGATTTGCTCCTGTAGTTGTAAATCCATTGGCACCCAAATTATTTGGAGCTGGACAATCTGCTAAAAATTGAACCTTAGTTGTGTGGCAAATACTTCCACCAGCACACGATGCATCATTTGAAACGTGAAGTCTCACTGTTGCTGCTGTAATTGCATTAACAACCAAAGGCGACATTCCATGAGCAATTGAAACATTGCTTGCATTAGTGATTGATATGTATCTTGGACTAGGTGTTTCTCCAAAAATATTGGTCTCTGCAGTAAAAATATAATTTTCACCAACAACAAGTCCATTAATAGTATTGTACTCCGTTGAGTACGTACATCCTCCAATTTCTTGCACAGTACCCGAATTATTGGAAGTGACTGTTAAGAAAGCAGTAGGATTGACACATTGCCCATAGGACAAAATCGATAAAAACAAGGCAAAGAGTACCAAAATGCTTTTACCAAAAAAGGGTTTAGTAATTTTTTTCATATTGTGAATTTAGTTATTTGTAGCAGTAAATCTAATCAATGAATTTAGATTATACAAAACATTAACACAATTTATGTTAATTTATAACTAAACAATACTAATTTTTTTGTTAAAATTTAATGATATAATCATTTATTAAACCATTAAATGTTTGGTCATTTATCAAAAAAGTACTTTTTATAGGCAAATAATATAGATTATTCAAATTTTGACTATTTAGCCTCACGTAATCTTTTTCAGTGGTAATAATTATTTTTCCAAAAGAATTTTCCTTAATACTACTTATCTCATTATTAACAAAATGATGATGATCCGGATAAATCATAATTACATCATTCTCTTTTTTTATAAAATCAATAAATGGTTCTGGTTTTGCAATTCCGGCAATTATCACCTTATCTTTTTCAATAATTTCACTAACATTTATTTCCTCATTTTTATTATAAACCTTTGTATCATAATCAATAAAACTGAAAAATATTGGAATTTTATAATTAATTCTAGCTTTAATTCTATCTTGCTCTTCTATTGAAAGATTTTTTGGGCACTTAGTAATAATTATAAAATTAGCTCGTTTTGCTCCACTTCTACTTTCTCGCAGATTTCCTGTTGGCAACATAAAATCATCGCAAAATAAATCATCGTAAGCAGACAATAGAATATAAAATCCCGCTTTTACTTTTCTATGTTGAAAAGCATCATCAAGTAAAATTACATCTGGTTTTTCTT
>NZ_DQDX01000133.1:0-415 GCF_003525665.1 Flavobacterium sp. | reverse complement strand
AAAATTACATCTGGTTTTTCTTCAAGTTTCAGAAGATTTTCTATGCCGTTTTTTCTATCAGCATCGACGGCAACTTTAATATTTGGGAATTTTTGATGCATTTGAAATGGCTCATCTCCAAGACTTTCGGCAGTAGCACTTGAATCGGCTAAAACATAACCAATGGATTTTCGTTTATAACCACGACTTAATGTTGCAATTTTATAATTTGGCGAAAGCAATCGAATTAAATACTCTATTTGAGGCGTTTTTCCAGTTCCGCCAACACTAAGATTTCCAACTGCAATAATTGGAATATCAAATGAATACGATTTTAAAACTCCTTTATCATAAAGAAAATTTCTAATGCTTGTAATCCATCCATAAACAATCGCAAAAGGAAAAAGTAAATACCTTAAAATAATCATAGCACGAA
>NZ_DQDX01000131.1:14736-15001 GCF_003525665.1 Flavobacterium sp. | reverse complement strand
CTATTGAATTTCGAATGGCAAAACAAGTAAAAAAAGAAAAACCAAAATCAACCGAACCAGAAGAAAAACTTCCGTGGAAAATGAAAAGGCAATACAAAGTAGTTTTGGGTTGCCTTTTGGTTCTTTTATCAATCGGATTATTAGTAGCTTTTATTTCGTTCTTTATGCATGGTCAAGAAGATCAAAATTTAGTTTCGGATGTTACTGATAGAACTAAACCTGCCGCAAACTGGCTAGGAAAAGTGGGTGCATTCTTGTCAGACAT
>NZ_DQDX01000131.1:0-14578 GCF_003525665.1 Flavobacterium sp. | reverse complement strand
ACATCTTTATTTATAAGGGTTTTGGCGCAGCATCGTTTCTTTTTGTGAAATTGTTTTTTGTAACTGGAGCGTTTTTGGTTTTAGATTTACCGCTTAAAAAACTAAAATCAACTTGGTTTTGGGATTTGTTTGCCATTATAGTTTTATCCATTTTATTCGGATTTTTTGCTAATTCGTTACCCGAACTTGGTGGAACAATTGGCTATGAAATGAACTTGTTTTTTCAAGATTACATTGGAAAAATCGGAACTTTATTGGTTTTAGTTTTCGGAATTATTATCTACTTATTATTCAAAATTAAGATTTCACCAGATAGTATCAAAACGTTTTTCGAGAAGAAAAAATCGGAAATGAAAGACGAGTTAACTCCAGTTGTAAATGCAATTAATGAAAATGGCGCTGGATACAATTTGGAAGAATTTGCAATTGATGATAAGGATGAAGAAGCCGATTTTAATTTGGAAGACATTGTTTTAAAACCTGCATCGCAATTTGAAATCAACAAAGAAGCATTAAAACCGACCATTTCTAGCTATTCTGAAATCGAATTGGAACCGAGTTTAAAATCGCAACCTAAAATTGTTGAACCAGTTACTCCTACTCTTTCGGTTACTCCAGCAGAGCCTGAAATTATTAAAACCAACGATGAAGCTTTTGTAATTGAAAAAGCGCAAGATGAAGATATTGTTGAAGAAAATTTAGCATCACGACTTGTAGCTGACTTTGGTTTATTCGATCCAACTTTGGAACTATCAAATTATAAATTCCCAACAATTGATTTATTGAAAGAATATTCAAGTGTTGGAATTACAATCAACCAAGAAGAATTAGAAGAAAATAAAAATCGAATTGTAGAAACGCTTCGTAACTACAAAATTGATATTGCTCAAATTAAAGCAACCGTTGGACCATCGGTAACGTTATATGAAATTGTTCCCGAAGCCGGAATTCGTATTTCAAAAATTAAGAGTTTAGAAGACGATATTGCGCTTTCATTATCGGCATTAGGAATTCGTATCATCGCTCCTATTCCAGGAAAAGGTACGATTGGTATTGAGGTTCCAAATAAAAACCCAACAATGGTTCCGATGAAAACCGTGATCTCTTCTGCTAAATTTCAGGAAGCCGAAATGGAATTACCAATTGCGTTAGGAAAAACAATTTCGAACGAAACCTTTGTATTTGACCTTGCCAAAATGCCTCACCTTTTAATGGCTGGAGCAACAGGACAAGGAAAATCGGTTGGTTTAAATGCTGTTCTAACTTCGTTATTATACAAAAAACATCCTGCCGAAGTGAAGTTTGTTTTGGTCGATCCGAAAAAAGTAGAATTGACACTTTTCAATAAAATCGAAAGACATTATTTAGCAAAATTACCTGATTCTGAAGATGCAATTATCACTGATAACAGCAAGGTAATCAATACTTTAAATTCGCTTTGTATTGAAATGGACAACCGTTACTCTTTATTAAAAGATGCGATGGTTAGAAACATCAAAGAATACAACGAAAAATTCAAATCTCGAAAATTAAATCCAGAACACGGACACCAATTTCTACCTTATATAGTATTGGTTGTCGATGAGTTCGCCGATTTAATTATGACTGCCGGAAAAGAAGTGGAAACACCAATTGCGCGTTTGGCTCAATTAGCTCGTGCTATCGGAATTCACTTAATTATTGCCACACAAAGACCATCGGTTAATGTAATTACAGGTATGATTAAAGCGAATTTCCCAGCAAGAATTGCCTTTAGAGTAACATCCAAAATTGATTCAAGAACGATTTTAGATTCTGGTGGTGCCGATCAATTAATTGGTCGTGGAGATTTACTGTTTTCAAATGGAAATGATTTAATTCGTGTGCAATGTGCCTTTGTGGATACGCCAGAAGTTGAAAAAATTGTAGAATATATTGGTTCACAAAAAGCCTATCCTAATGCTTTTATGCTTCCAGAGTTTATCGGCGAAGATAGTGGCGTAAAATTAGACATCGATATTTCTGAACGAGATGCCCTATTTAGAGATGCTGCAGAAATAATTGTTACCGCTCAACAAGGTTCGGCATCATTATTGCAAAGGAAATTGAAACTAGGCTACAACCGCGCCGGAAGATTGATAGATCAATTGGAAGCAGCCGGAATTGTTGGCCAATTTGAAGGCAGTAAAGCAAGAAGTGTAAACATTCCTGACTTGGTTGCTCTCGATCAATTTTTGAACAATGAACAAAACAATTAGTAAAATGAAACGATTATTTTCAATTGCACTTCTATTAATTATTAGCATTTCTGTAAATGCACAAGACAAAAAAGCTAAAGCACTTTTAGATGATGTTACGGCTAAAGTGAAAAGCTATAAAAATATTGCTATCGATTTTAAATACACTTTAAACAATGCTAAAGAGAACATAAATCAGGATAGCAAAGGAAATGTAACTATTGAAGGCAACAAATATGTGTTGAATTTTATGGGCGTAACTAAAATATATGATGGTAAAAAATCATATACTATTATTCCTGAAGACGAAGAAGTTACTGTTTCTAGCGTAAATGATTCTGATGATAAAGCCATTACACCAGCAAAAATGCTAACTTTTTTCAATAGCGGATACAAATATTACATGGATATTCCACAAAATGTAAAAGGAAGAAAAATTCAGTACATAAAATTGATTCCGAACAGTGCAAAAGACCAACGTAAAGAGATCTTACTTGGTATTGATGTACAGACGAAACACATCTATAATCTTATTGAAATTGGAAAAAACGGTACAAAAACAACTTTGACTGTTAATTCTTTTAAAACAAATCAGCCTTTATCAAAAAATCAATTTACCTTTGTGGCTAGTAAATATCCAAAATACTACATCAATAAATTAGATTAGCCCTTTGTGAAAATATTAGATAAGTATTTATTAAAAACATTCTTGATTACATTTACCACGGTATTTGTAATCTTGTTTTTTATATTCATATTGCAAACCGTTTGGTTATTCATCTCAGAACTAGCCGGAAAGGATTTAGAAATACTATTGATTTTAAAATTTCTATTATTTGCAATGCCAAGAATTATTCCAATGGTATTGCCACTTTCAGTTCTTTTGGCGTCCATCATGACTTTTGGGAACTTAGCCGAAAACTACGAATTTGCCGCAATGAAATCTTCAGGTATTTCGCTTCAAAGAAGTATGCGAAGTTTAACCGTATTTATTGTATTTCTGAGTGTGATTGCATTCGTATTTGCAAATAATGTAATTCCGTTTGCCGAATATAAATTCATCAATTTTAGACGAAATATTGCTCAAAGAAGTCCAGCAATGGCTATAGCCGAAGGGCAATTTAGTGAAATAGGAAACTACACTATCAAAGTCGACAAAAAATCGGGTGACAAAGGAAATTTATTAGATGGCGTTCTAATTCATATAAAATCTCCAAATGGTGATGGAAACAAAACCGTCATTAAGGCCAAACGCGGCGAACTTATAAGTAGCGAATCTTCCAATACTTTAAAGTTAGTTCTTTTCGATGGAAACTATTATGAAGACATCACTCCAAAAAAATATGAAGAGCGTGAGCGAATGCCATTTGCAAAAGCCACTTTTAAGAAAGATGTAATCAACATTGATTTGTCTAAACTTAATACAAATGTTGAGACCGGAGAAATTGCCAATACCAATACAATGCTTAACGTTGGTGAGTTAAATTACACCTTAGATTCGTTAAATACCAATTATAAAAAAGATATAAAATCATTTACTGAGAATATCTATCAACGAATAAACATCAACAATAAATCCGTAAATTTTAGTATTGCTGATTCAACTATTCAAACAAAAAAGACCAATTTCAATAAAGATCTTCTAGCCGATTTAGACACTGGTAAAAAAACGCAAGCAATAAAATACGCTATAACAAATGTTGAAAGTACTGTTTTTTCTATTGAAAGTTCCAAATTTGAAATGGAAGAAAAACAGAAAAATATCAACGGACATTGGATTGCACTATATGAAAAATTTGTAATTGCATTTTCATGTATTTTGATGTTTTTTATTGGCGCACCACTTGGAGCAATTATTAGAAAAGGTGGTTTAGGAATGCCAATTGTATTTGCTGTAACCATTTTTATAATCTTTCACTTCATAAACACTTTTGGTAAAAAACTGGCACAAGAAGACGGAATTACTCCATTTTTAGGAACTTGGATGTCAACTATTGTTTTAACTCCGCTTGCAGTATTGTTAACTTACAGAGCAATAAAAGATATTGGAGGCGTAATTAATTTAGATGTCATATTAGTTCCGATTCAGAAATATTTAGCTTCAAAACAAAACAAAACTTTAGCAACTCAAACTGTTAAAGAAGAACAAATTTCAATTAAAGAAAGTGATTTAATTTCAAGTGAAGTTTCTTCAAATACTGAAAAATCAATCTCAGGTAAATCAGATATAAATTCATTGGTTTTAGAATATTATAAAGACACTAAAATCACTTTGATTATTTATGCAATCACGTTTGTTGTATCGATTATTGCACTTTTTATAAGTTCGATTGTAACTGTACTAATTTTGATTGTATCAATCCTAGTTCTTTCCTATAAAATCTATACTACACAAAGAAAACTCGATAAAATTGGAAACTTACGCAACACTAAATTTGAACCAGGAATAGAGATTTCTATTACTTTAGGATTCCCTTTTTATCCAATCATCTATTTTTACAATAAAAAAGAGCTCCAAAAAGCACTTCAAAACACGGATAATTAATTTATCTACAACACAATTACAAATGTCAAATACTATACAACTTAACACAATAGAAGAAGCCATTGAAGATATCCGTCAAGGAAAAGTGATCATCGTGGTGGATGATGAAGATCGAGAAAACGAAGGCGATTTTTTGGCTGCAGCCGAAAAGGTTACACCAGAAATGATCAACTTTATGGCAACTCATGGTCGCGGATTAATTTGTGCGCCACTTACAGAAAGTCGTTGCAAGGAATTAGGATTGCACGCTATGGTTAGCAACAATACCGATCACATGGAAACTGCTTTTACTGTTTCTGTTGATTTAAAAGGAAATGGAGTTACTACAGGAATATCGGCTTCAGACAGAGCAAAAACTATTCTTTCATTAGTTGATGAAAATACAAAACCGCACGATTTAGCGCGCCCAGGACACATTTTCCCATTGGTTGCTAAACAAGGTGGTGTTTTAAGAAGAACTGGTCATACAGAAGCTGCAATTGATTTTGCAAGACTGGCCGGATTTAAATCGGCTGGAGTTATTGTAGAAATCATGAATGACGATGGTACAATGGCACGCTTACCACAATTGGTAGATGTTGCTAAGAAATTCGATTTAAAATTGGTTTCTATTGAAGCATTGGTGGCTTACAGAATGCAACACGATAGCTTAATAGTAAAAAAAGAAGATTTTGATATAGAAACTCGTTTTGGAACATTTCGTTTGAGAGCGTATGTACAAACTACCAACAAACAAGTGCACATTGCCTTAACAAAAGGAACTTGGAATGCAGACGAGCCTATCCTAACTCGAATAAACTCATCACAAGTAAATAATGATTTATTGGGAACATTGACCAACAATGCCGACCAACAATTGGATGACATGTTTAAAGTAATTAATGAAGAAGGTCGCGGAGCGGTAATATTCATTAATCAGGACATGCAATCGGTAAATCTATTACAGCGAATAACCGAATTAAAAACATTGCAAAGTCAAGGTGTTATGAAAGCTCCAAAAATCATTATTGATTCCAAAGATTTCGGAATTGGAGCTCAAATTTTACATGATATTGATATTTCTAAAATACGACTAGTTTCTAATACAGAGCAAACAAAACGTGTTGGAATGATTGGATATGGCTTAGAAATTATAGAATATGTAAATTATTAAAAAAATATTTAAAAAAAATACTATCTTAACCTAAAGAAAATGAAACGATTACTTTTTTAAACAAAAATTAATCGTTTTTTTATTTAAAATCTATTTGGAAAACAAAAAAAGGTTCTTATATTTGCACTCGCAATGAGGAATTGCACACGCTCAAACTGGAGAAATGGCAGAGCGGTCGAATGCGGCAGTCTTGAAAACTGTTGACTGTCACAGGTCCGGGGGTTCGAATCCCTCTTTCTCCGCCAGTAGAAATACAAACGGTACTAAAACCCACTAAATTCAACAGTTTAGTGGGTTTTTTCATTCAGGGCTATATCAAATTATTCATTAAATCTCAAAGTTTAGGTGTCTTTAAAGGTGTCACTAAAAAATTAAATTTTAAGTGACACCTCGAAACGAAAGCACCGCTACTACAAGGTGTTCAATAACATATTCAAAAAATATACATCTTGTGTGTAGTTTTTAAATCGAATAAATTTAATACTAACTTTAAGGTCACCAACAATGAACACATCAGTATCAATTCTCTTCTACATCAAAAGAGCAAAAGTCAACAATTTAGGAGTTTGTCCAATCTACACTCGAGTTACAGTCAATGCTAAACGTTTTGAGTTTAGCACCAACAAATACATTAATCCTGAAAAATGGTCCTCAGAAGGTAGCAAAGTAAAAGGTTCTACAGAAGAAGCTAGAACAATCAATAGTCATCTGGATTATTTAAAAAGTCAAGTTTTAGAAGCAGAAAAGAAACTTTTCAAAAAAGACATTAATCTTACTTCTGAAAATCTAAAGAATGAATTATTTGGTTTATCAGAAACTAAACGTATGCTCGTTCCTATCTTCCAAGACCACAACAACAAAATTAAAGAATTGGTTGGCAAAGAATACGCTCCTGGAACATTGGAACGTTACACTACTTCATTGAAACACACTATTGAATTCATGCAGTGGAAATACAATGTTTCCGATATCGATATTACAAAAATTGATCATGCTTTTATAACCGATTACGAATTTTGGTTAAGAAGTGTTAGAAATTGTGCTAATAATACAGCTGTCAAATACCTAAAAAACTTCAATAAAATAATCAAGCTCTGCTTGGCCAATGACTGGCTTGATAAAAATCCATTTGCAAACTATAAATCAAAAGTTAAGGAAGTTGAACGAGTTTATCTTACCGAAGCTGAAATACAATCGATAATTGAAAAAGAATTCAAAACAGAAAGACTCTCTCTAGTGCGCGATATCTTCCTTTTCAGCTGCTTTACTGGTTTAGCATACATAGATGTCAAAAACTTAACAAAGTCACATATAAGCTTCGGTATTGATGGTGAGAAATGGATATTCACTCACAGGCAAAAAACGGAAAGTGCTTCCAAAATTCCAATCCTTCCTGTTACACAAATGATACTTGACAAATACGAAAATCATCCACAATGTAATAACGAGGATAAACTACTTCCCATCCTATCCAACCAAAAGATGAATGCGTATTTAAAAGAAATAGCCGGTGTTTGTGGAATTGAAAAAGAGCTAACCTTTCATATTGCTCGACATACTTTTGCAACTACCGTTACACTTACCAATGGCGTTCCTATTGAAAGCGTAAGCAAAATGCTCGGGCATAAAAATTTGAGAACTACACAACATTATGCGAAAGTATTGGATAGAAAGGTAAGTGAAGACATGAAAATTTTGAAAGAGAAACTTTCATGTACAATAAATGTCAAACAAAAGATAATATAATATTAATTTGAGTTTTTATAACTAACCATCTTATAATATCTATACATGTGATCATAGATCAAACACTCGTACGTTCTTTGTTTAGATTGGTATTGTCTGTTAATCATCATATGAATGTGACTGACTAAAAATGAATTTAACGGAATTTGAATATTGGATTTTATACTTGGAACTAGCAAATTAACTTTGCACTGTTTTTCATAAATAGCTTCGAAAAGTTCTGCAAATTCATTATCAACTTTCTTGGATAATAAAGCGTCTATTTCAACGGACAATTCTCTGTAATTTTTGTCAAATTCCTTTTTTAACTGTTTATCAACGTTGAATTCTTTTTTAAAAGATTCTTGCAGATTATCTAACAATAATAATTTATCATTAATAGTTAAATGGAATGAATTCAGAAAGCTATCAATAGCCAAAAAGCTAAAAAGTAATTGAGTCTCCTCTTTTTCAAAATATTGTTTTAAAGCAACATAATTTAATATCATTTCACTATCAAAATAAAAAATACTTTCCGATTCCATAATTGTACCTGCGCCATATCTTTCAATTTCTCTCTGATAAGTATCTGTTTGTAGTTTCCAAATTACATCGGATTCTATTAATTCGTCAAATATAGGGTAGAGTTTTTTAATTACTTCGGTAACGTTCTCAACACTTTCGCAATTAAATCTAATTCTAATATGGTCATCGGGATCATTATATCTAATGAAAAACCACTTACTAATTGTTTTATTTTCTAGGAGCGATTCAATAACAGGATTTAATTTTTCAGTTAAAATATAATCTGCTGTGTTTACTCCTGTATATATTTTATAATAAAGCCATTCACTTCCTAAAGAAAAACTTCTTTTCATTTTACAGGGCTTTTTCATTATAAAAAGACACTATAACTTGATTGGTAAAACCTTCATCAATAGTGTTTTTTACAATACAATCTTCAGTAAAAAGAAACTCCTCTAGTATTATTTTGTTGATTGTTTTTACTGATTTAAAAAATAGTTTAATCCCTATTTCTCTTTCTAAGTCCAATAATAGAGTATTGTCATGTTGTACATAATTTACATATCTTGGAATGTTTTTATTATTTTTCCAAATAGAAAATTTGTTAAGTAAATTATAATCATTTAAAGCATAAAACTCTTTTATTTCATCTAACTTAACTTTCCATTTTGCTTTTGAAACAATCACATCTTTGTAGTAAACTCTTGGAAAAAATGAGTAATGAGATTCTAAAACACCCCAACTAAAACTAAATATTGGTTTGTTACCTTGAGACTGTAAATCACATAAAAAATGATAAATTGGTAACGAATTCTTTCCATAATTATGTGCATTTGACAAACAAGGTATTATTTCTTTATTAAGTTTCCTTGATCTCAATATTATTTTGTTGTTTTGGATAGATACCATCAAATCATTAATGTCTATTTTAAAGTCAGAATTCACATCTGAATTTGATAAGTAAGGAATTTCATATTCTCTAAGTATTGGTCTCCTTAAAATATTTCCTGTTCGAGCCTCTGGAATATGAACTACTTCAGCTAGGATTTTATCATTATAATATACTTTTTCCTTTTCAATAATTTCATTGGTTAAATCCAATATAGATTCATTTATATTACAAAATCTTCCTAATAATTTAGCTGCGCTCATGCCTCCTGAGGTATCAAATATAATTTGCTCTTGATTATCATTTTTAATTAATTCAATCATTACAGAAAATGTTGCAGGAATAGAAGTAGCATCCAATGCAAAACTTGGAAAATCATTCTCGCTGATAGATATATGCAAGGATTTATTTAAAGTTGATTCGTACAGTTTTTTTTGAAGTAGATAGTCAAAATTTGTCCAAGTCTCAATAATGTTTTCACTTTCTTTCTTGTAAAATGAAAATTTGTCAAGTATAGGATTAGTGTCTTTCATTTCATTATTTAAATAACCAATTCCTAACTCAGAATCTAATACTTGTGCCAATGGCATTTCTCTTGATTCATATCGTTTTTCATAAGACTTGATAAAATTAGATTGATTTATAGAACTTTGGCTTTTATTTATACTGTTTAAAAAAGTAATGGTATGTTTTACTTTTTTAGAAACAGAATAATTGATGGTGTTAACAATTGTTGAAGTGTTCATATCAATTTGAAAAAGATACTTGTCCTCATAGTTAACACCTAATTCATTTATTAATTTTTTTATTTCAAAATTGACATCATTAACAGGACGAATAGTTTCATCAAGTAGAATAAGTTGATTTTTGATTTTTTCTATTATTTGCGATTCCTTTTTTAGTGTTGGAATTTCATAAATAATATCTAAAACTCTTTGTAATTCATCAAAACCAGTAATTGTTGATTCTAAATTACTTACTAATATCTGTGAGTCAATTAATTCATTTATGAATTCAAAAGCATCTTCATTTTCTGAAGGATCAGAAACCAATAGTTCAACCATTCTATCAATCGTAAGTCCTTTTCTGACTTCTTCTAGTAACATCTCTAGGTAATCTGATTTTCTTATGGCATTAATTGCATATTCTCTTTTTTTATTTACATACTTATACTCAACATATCTGTAAAACTCCGAAATTGAATAAAGGGAACTATTCTGAAAATAAGTAAGAAATGGTTTTACATCATTTCTTTTGAAAAGGTCATGTAAAAGAGATGACCAAAATTGCATATCAAATTGCGTAACTCTTGTGAAATGTTCTTTTGTAGTTAAGGCAATATAAGTTTCATTATTAAATGAGCCAACAGAACAACCTGCAAACAAACCAAAAGGAGTGCAACGAGAACATATTCTACCTAAGTATTTTAAGAGTGAAATTTCTAAGGATTCTTTTTTATCAATTGAAAAGCCTTTTGGATCTGAACTATATTTGTTTAATGCTTCTACTAAATCTGGTGATGCTATTGTTATGGCTTCTTTTAAAAATTTATCATTGTAGATTGATACTAATTTATCAAAATCATACTTATCTACTAATTCTTTATAAACTGATATGGAAAACGAAGGAGTTCTTAAAACATAATTTTGAAATGATTTTATTGCTGCTCTATTCATTTCACTTTTTTAGCTTGCTCATCTGCTTTGCCATTTTCATGGCATTAAACACATTTAATACTTTTCCCGACTTTGATAACTCTTTAAAAGGTATTTTTTTGCCTTCGCCATCAGGTACCAAAACATCTATGTCATAGGATGTCCCAGACTCTAAAATAATTTGTTTTACTTCTTGAACAGTTAATTTTGGGTAATGCAACCATAGTAAAGCAGCTGTTCCTGAGACCATTGGTCCCGAAAGAGAAGTTCCAGAATCAAATCTGTATTTGTTATCGGGTATCGTGGTGTATATTTCTTCTCCTGGAGCAAATAAATCTACATTTTCTTTACCATAATTAGAAAAGTTAGAAACAAATGAACTATCTAAGTTTTTGCTTATTGAACCAACATTAATAAAATTAGAACTAAATTCTTTAGATCCAGAGCTATACTCTTTATCTGTAGGGTATTTTGGATTTATATCTATATCGTAACCATCATTTCCAGCACAATGAACTAGTAAAACATTGTTTTTTTCTGCATATTTTATTGCTTCAAAAACTAATTCTTTATCGACTGAAAAATCTTGGGTAAAGGACATATTTATAACTCTAGCCCCATTATCAACAGCATACCTAATTGCTAGAGCAACATCTTTACAATATTCATCTCCTGATGGTACAATTGTTATTGGCATTATTTTAATATTGCTAGAAAATCCATTAATACCTATCGCATTAGTTCTATTAGCTGCAATAATACCCGATACTTCTGTATTGTGTGTATTGAAAGAACGAATACCTTTTATCTTATAATTTACATTATTAGACCCGTATCCTTTCTTAAATTCATCGGTTGCTCCATCTATAAATAAACGTTCATTATAGTCAATATTCAAATTTTTATTATAGGATGAGTCCACCTGTTCTTTCATATCAAGCACCTTATCTAACGTTTTCTCATCCTGTTCAAATCTTACTCTCATAAAATCAATTAATGCACCTAAATCTTGATCTTTATCCAAACGTCTTTGACGGAAAATTTTATCATTAATTTTATATATTTTATACAAACTATCTAACTGTTCATAAGTGTAATCTTCCTTTGGAAAAAAGTGTTTGAGAGTATCTTTAGATTTTGGAAAAAAATCAACAGCATAAATCAATGAATTTAACCAATTTTCATACTTTGCTCTTTCTGATTTTAATTTGCTTGAAGCTCTTAAATATTCATTATAATTATTCAGTTCTTCAGCAGTTATATCTTCTTTCTTTTTATCTCCAAAAATAGGCTGCCATTTTCTTACATATCTTACATATGAATAGTTGGCCCAAACTACATAATTGCCACTTTTTGTACCAAGATAATTCCACCCATTTACATCATCGATGTAGCCGTTATCATCATCATCAATTTTATTATCTGGAATTTCCTTTTCATTTGTCCATAATTGACCTTTCAAATCCTCATGCTCAAGATCTATTTGAGTATCAATCACTGCAACTATAATTTTATGTTTAGCACTCGTTTTATTAATAGAATACCATTTATTCAATGAAATCCCTGGTATTCCATCAAGGTGATTATCCAATTGATGCCATGTTTGCAATTCTAAGTTCGATAATTTATCTGCTACTACAACTTTTGACTTAGTCTCTTTTATTGCTTTACAGCCCATGCATAGCAAAAAAGAAACCATTAATATATTTATTGACTTCATTCGTTTTTTTTTTAAACAACCTTCACTTTTTTTTAAAAGAGAAGGTTGAAAGATTATTGATTATCCATTACCACCACCACCTTGACCTCGCACAGTTTTAGTAACTTCACCTCCGCCAATTGGGTCATCGCCTAATTCACCACTTAATCCGCCAACAATTTTTCTCATTGTTGAACTTTTCAATTTAGCTACCTCAAATTTCTCTAAAGTAAACCTACTTTCTTTTTTAGTTTTCATAATTATTAATTTAAATATTTGACACTTCAAATATATTTTAATGATGTGTCATTTTACAGAAAAAAAAGCAAGTACTTATCGGAATTCGGGAATTTCGAGTTTTATATTTCTTTAATTCCTTGATAATTAGCCTATTTTATTTTCTAGCTCTTTTATGAAATAACTGGGCTTTAATCCTGTTTTTTTAAAAAATGCTGTCGAAAAGGATTCGGCGGTATTAAATCCATATTCAATAGCAAGTGCTTGTAAAGTAAATTTTCTCGCTATTTTACTCTCTTGTAAATTAAGTACGGCATACTCAATTCTTAAATCGTTTATATAATTTACGAAAGTTTTGTTTTTGTATTCATTTACAATCGTTGATAATTATTTGCTATTAGTTTCAAAATCCTCTGACAGCATTTTTACGGACACTTTACTGCTTAAAAATCCTTTTTCATATTCAAAAGTTGCTAACTTTTTTAGAATAAGTGACACAATTTCTTCATTAATAGTAACTTCTTTGATTTTATCTTTGCTGAGTTGATTTTCTTCGTTCGAAATAGCTATAGATTCATTGGTATTTATAATTGTTTTTTTCTCTTTTGTTGTATTGGATTCTGCAATGATTTTTTCAAACCTTAAACGATATATTCTCTTACTACGTTGTTGATAAATAACCAATGCAATAATAATTAGTAATAGGCATAAAATGCCCCAATAATAAAACTTGGTTTTGTTCTTTAACGACGCTATTAAACTTTCCTTTTCTTTCACTAAATGTGGGAAATCATATTCTTTTTGTAACAACTTGTTTAATTCTTTATAATTCTTTTGTAAAGTACTATCAATGGTCATATATGTAGTTATATACTTTAACTGATTATTCTTGTCTCCTACTCTTTTAAAATATTTTATCAGATAAAAATAGCCGTCTGTAAATTCAGGTGTCATTATTTTTTTATCAAGTTGGTAAATAGAATCAACCCTTTTATAATTAATTAATGCTTGTTTAGTATTCTTAAGACCTTCATAAGCTTTGCCAAAATAAAAATAGGAAGCAAAAACGTTATCACTATTATTTAATTTTCTAAGTTTGGGCAAGGCATTATTTATGCTGTCAATTGCCGCTATGTAATTTTTTTTTAAAACTTGATTTGCTCCTTCATTTAAAACAAACATGTATTGAAAACTATCATTATTTGTAGATTTGGACACAGCATATCCTAGCTTGTTATAATAAGTGCACGAATCAATTTTCTTCAAAGATTTATAGACATCAGCTAATCCAAAAATTGCATACAGATAATTTTGTCCATATTTTTTGTCTTTTATGTATTTTGTTTTGAAGTAATTAAAACATTCTTGGTACACAATTAATGCTTCTTCAACCTCTCCTAAATTCTCTGATTTAGAAATGGCTATATTCTCTCTAATTACATAATAGTAATCAAGATTATTTCTGCTTGCGAAATCTTCAGCTAAATTATAGTTTTTAATCGCCTCTTTAAAACGATAATCCTTCTCTAAAAAGATACCTTTGTCGCAATAAGCGGCGGCAGGGAAATATTTATCGCTGTAATTATTTTTAGAATATTTTATAACACTATCAAGTAATTTGAGTGTTTTTTTATTGTCAATATCATATTCTAATAGCGCGAACCAGTAATAACCTTTGGCAATATTGATATTACTTTTTTCTTTTTTACCTTTATTTAAATATAAAGTTGCGTACTTTACTTTCTCTAATTTATTGGTCGATTTGTTGTAATGTTCTTTTAAATCATCATAACTCATCTTCTTTAAATCCTCTTTATTTTTAACTTGCCCACACAAGCAAACAGAAAAAAGAAAAATAAATAGTTTTATCAATCCATTTTTTTTCATAAATAATTATTTATAGTAGTCTTGGGGAGAAACAACTTATTTAGAGC
>NZ_DQDX01000111.1:457-15768 GCF_003525665.1 Flavobacterium sp. | reverse complement strand
ATCTAAAATCTAAAATCTAATATAAAAATGAACTCACGCCAACAACAACTCGATGCTTTCAGCAGATTACTCGACATCATGGACGATTTACGTGAAAAATGTCCTTGGGATAAAAAGCAAACTCTTGAAAGTTTACGTCATCTTACCATTGAAGAAACTTATGAGTTGGGCGATGCCATTTTGAATAACGATTTGCAAGAGATTAAAAAAGAATTGGGCGATTTATTGTTGCATATTGTTTTCTATGCCAAAATAGGAAGCGAAACCAACGATTTTGATATGGCTGATGTCTGTAACGAAATTTGCGATAAATTAATTCACCGTCATCCACATATTTATGGCGATGTTGTAGTTGCTGATGAAGAAGAGGTAAAGCAAAATTGGGAAAAACTCAAACTTAAAGAGGGAAAAAAATCGGTTTTAGAAGGCGTTCCTAAAGGTTTACCAGCTTTAGTAAAAGCAAGTCGAATTCAAGATAAAGTAAAAGGAGTAGGATTTGATTGGGAAGAACCGCATCAAGTTTGGGATAAAGTGCAAGAAGAATTACTAGAACTTCAAGAAGAGGTAAACGAAGGCAATCAAGACAAAATCGAAGCCGAGTTTGGTGATGTGCTATTTTCGATGATAAATTATGCTCGATTTTTAAAAGTTAATCCAGAAGATGCTTTAGAAAGAACCAACAAGAAATTCATCAAGCGTTTTCAATATCTAGAAAGTAAAGCAGGCGAATTAGGAAAACCATTAATGGACATGACTTTGGCAGAAATGGATGTTTTTTGGAATGAAGCCAAGAAGCTGTAAATCAATCACAACTTCTGTACTTCACACCTTTAAATTATTTTTTACTGTCAAATTCCAATATATCACCAGGTTGACAATCTAATGCTTTGCAAATTGCTTCTAAGGTACTAAATCGTATTGCTTTGGCTTTTCCAGTTTTTAGAATGGAAAGATTCGATAACGTCAAATCAACGCGTTCTGAAAGTTCGTTCAACGACATTTTACGTTTTGCCATCATAACATCTAGGTTTACTATTATTGCCATCATTTATATTGTTAATTCGTTTTCAGATTGCATTTCTTCACCTCTTTTAAATATTTGAGCAATCACCAACAAAGTAATTCCCATAAAAAGCCAAACATCTGCGCCACCTAATCGCAAACTTTCTAAATCGGGCATTATAACACCTTGAGAAATAAGCCATTTTGTGTAGTTTGTTCCCCAATTTGCAAAGAAACCAATACCTAAAGTTAAGTAGGATGCGTTGGAAATAAACCTAGTCATTTCTGTATTGAATGGGTTTCTCAAATCTACTTTTTTGTTGTGTAAAATTTTTACAATCATATAAAATAGTATCGATTGTAAAACCGAAACAATAATCATCAATACAGTTTCTGTGATAAAATAACTTTTATTGAATGCAAGTAAATTAGACAAATCTGCAAGCTTCCAAAAGTTTTTTGCCGCAATCGGATCTAGAAATAAGGTAAAAATAAAATTGAATACAATTCCTCCAGCTGTAATACAAAGACCAAAAAAGATGATGTATGAAATTACAAGTAACACATTTAAAATCTGTTTTGTTGTGATTTTTATTTCCATAATACTGTATGTATTTAAAATTATTTCGACAAAAATAATAAATATTTATTGATAAACAATAAAAATGAGTTAATAATTAATAAAATATTTTTTTTAAACAAATAAATTTAGCATCGGAAACCATCTTATAAAAAAGAATTATATTTGATGAAATTCTACTATATAATGGAACAAAAAACCGAATTAAAACGATCTTTAGGATTAATTGACGCCACAAGTTTAGTTGCTGGTTCCATGATTGGTTCTGGAATTTTTATTGTTACTTCTGCCATGGCGAGAGATGTTGGTTCTGCAGCATGGCTTATAATTATTTGGTTAGTTACAGGATTATTAACCATGAGCGCCGCATTAAGTTATGGCGAATTAGCAGGAATGATGCCCAACGCAGGCGGACAATTTGTTTACATTCAACGTGCTTACGGAAAATTGGTTTCCTTTCTCTACGGATGGACCGTTTTTACAGTAATTCAAACTGGAGTAATTGCAGCTATTGCAGTAACTTTTGCCAATTATGCGGCTATTTTTTTTCCGGTTTTAGAAAATGAAATCAGTAGTTTTGGAGGAAATTTTTCAGTTACAAATAAGCAAATTGTAGCTATTGGAAGTATAGTTTTTTTGACTTACATCAATACAAAAGGCGTAAAAACGGGTAAAACAATTCAGTTGATTTTTACTTTAGCCAAACTCATCGCACTTTTCGCTTTAATCATTCTAGGTTTATATGTAGGTTTAAAAACTGATGTATTATCGAATAATTTTGAAAATATGTGGGAGGCTTCTAAAACGGTTTTAAATACTGATGGAAGTGTAACGGTTACCAAACTTGCAGGATTTGCTCTACTTGGAGCAATGGGCGCAACAATCATAAATTCTCTTTTTTCGAGCGATGCATGGAATAACGTGACTTTCATTGCTGCAGAAATCAAAGATCCAAAGAAAAATATCCCTAGAAGTTTGTTTCTTGGAACTTTGCTCGTTACCATCATTTATATTTTTGCGAATATTGCGTATTTAGCTTTATTGCCAATTCAAGGAACGCCAAATGCAACGACAGTTTTAGAAAATGGAATTATGTTTGCCAGTCAAGATAGAGTTGGTGCCGCTGCCGCAAATATGATTCTGGGTAATACAGCCGTTTTTGTAATGGCAGGACTAATTATGATTTCAACATTTGGTTGCAACAGTGGATTAATTTTGTCTGGCGGACGATTATTTTATGCTATGGCAAACGATAATTTGTTCTTTAAACAAGCTACAATTTTAAATAAAAATGGCGTTCCGGCGAAAGCACTTTGGTTGCAATGCATCTGGGCTTGTGTCCTCGCAGTATCGGGAAAATTTGGTGATTTACTTACTTATGCAACATTTGCATCCTTATTATTTTACATACTAACAATCTACGGAATTTTCATTTTAAGAAAAAGAGAACCCAATGCCATTAGACCTTACAAAGCATTTGGATATCCATTCGTTCCGATGTTGTATATTGTGGTAACTGTATTAATTTGTTTCAATTTACTGTATTTTGAAACCAAAAATACTAGCATCGGATTATTTATTGTAGCTCTTGGCGTTCCTGTATATTATTTATTTTTACATAAAAAAGAATAAAATGGAGCTGCCTTATTATGCCGTAATTTTCACATCGATAAGAACTTACATTAACGAAAACTATTCGGAGATGGCAATTAAAATGGTTGAACTAGCGCAACAACAACCAGGATTTCTTGGTGTAGAATCGGCTAGGAGCGAGATTGGAATTACAGTTTCATACTGGAAATCATTGGAAGCAATAAAAAATTGGAAACAAAATTTAGATCATTTAGATGCACAACAGACAGGAATTCAAAAGTGGTACGAACGATACACGGTGAGAATTGCCTTAGTTGAACGAGAATACAGTTTTAGCAAATAAAAAAGGCATGAAAATCGCACCTTTAAACTCTTTATTTCAATGTATAAATTTCCTTTATGTCTTTTATAGCAGGATATGAAACAGTTTTTTGTAATATGAAATTTATAAAGATTTAATTATTCATTCATGCGTTTTAGCTTGATGCGATCTTCAATGAAAATTTTCTTTCCTGTAATTTTTATCAATCCAGTTTTGTTAAATTCAGATAATAATCGAATGCAACTCTCGGTCGCAGTTCCAATCATTCCAGCCAATTCTTCTCTAGATAATTGAAGGTGAAGCGATCCGTCTTCGTTTTTGCCAAAAGTATCTTCAAGATATAGTAAGGTTTCTGCAAGTCTAACTTTTACCGTTTTTTGAGCCATATCTACCATATGATCATCTGCATCTTTTAAATCGCCACAAATAGTCTTCATCATATTCAGTGAAAACTGATTGTTGTTGTTAAAGAAGCCCATAACATCGGTTCTAGGAATAAAGCACACTTCCATATCTTCAAGTGCAATGGCGCTTAAATTTGCTGGTTCGTCAATAATCATAGATCGTTGACCTAAAAGTTCGCCTGGCTTAACCAATTTTATTATTTGATCTTTACCATTGGCACTCAATTTAGAAAGTTTACAAACGCCTTCTTTAATGCAAAATACACCTTTGGTGATTTCGCCTTCTTGAAAAACAGGTTCGCCTTTCTTTATAGTGTATGATGTTTTACAGTCGGCCATTTTAAGGAGTTCTTCTTTAGTTAAGGCTTTCAAAGAACTAAACTGTCTAACGATGCATTGTTCACATTTGCTCATAATGCTCAAATTAATTTTTGGTTTTCAAAGATATTAAAAGTATGACAAATATCATATTTTAAGTTTAACTATTGTCTAAACTTTGTTGCAGGTAAAATGAGCAAATTTATGGACACAACAAATTGTTTCCATTGTGGTAATGAAATTATAAAAAAAGACGAAATTCTCTTTGATGAAAAAAAATTCTGTTGCAACGGTTGTAAAACTGTGTACGAAATTTTTACTAGCAATGACCTATCGTGTTATTATGATTTTCAAGCATCTCCAGGTGCAACTCCATTGGATATTAAAGGAAAATATGATTTTTTAGATGATGAAAAAATTGTTACAAAACTGCTTGAATTCGAGGAAAATTCAACACACATTGTTTCACTCTACATTCCGCATATACACTGTAGTTCGTGTATTTGGATTTTGGAGAATTTACAGAGACTTCAACCGGGAATAAGTACTTCGCAAGTAAATTTCCCTGAAAAGAAAGTTCGAATTAACTACAATCCTGAAACTACCAATCTTAAACAAATTGTAGAGCGATTATGCGCAATTGGCTACGAACCTTACATTAGTTTGGATAACTACGACGAGGTTAAAAAAGTGGTTGATAGAAGTTTGATTTACAAAATAGGAGTGGCTTTTTTCTGCTTCGGAAACATTATGTTGCTTTCCTTTCCAGAATATTTTGAAGTTCAAGAATTTTGGATCAATCAATATCGAGGATTTTTTAGATGGCTAATATTTGCCATTTCGCTTCCAACATTTTTTTATTCGGCTAGCGGATATTATGTTTCGGCATACAAAAGCATCAAATCTAAAATGCTCAACATAGACATTCCAATTGCGTTAGGAATTGTAATTATGTTTATAAGAAGTACTGTCGATATAATTTTTGATTACGGACAAGGTTTCTTTGATAGTATGGCAGGATTGATTTTCTTTATGTTACTCGGAAAACTATTCCAACAAAAAACCTACAACTTCCTTTCATTTGAAAGAGATTATAAATCGTATTTCCCGATTGCAATTACTAAAATTCTAAATGATAAAACGGAGATTCCGGTTCAAATTTATGACATCAAAAAAGGAGATAGATTACTCATTAGAAACCAAGAATTAATTCCGGTTGATGGGATTCTTATTTCAGGTGATGCATCAATTGATTACAGTTTTGTTACAGGTGAAGCCGTTGCAATCGAAAAAAAATCAGGCGATAAAATATTTGCTGGCGGAAAACAAGTTGGCAAAGTCATCGAAATGGAAGTGCTTTTTTCTGTATCACAAAGTTATTTGACGCAATTGTGGAGCAACGATGTTTTTCAGAAGAAAGTTGACATCAAACACAAAACTATAACCGATAGAATAAGTAGGTATTTCACACCAGCTTTACTTGGATTGTCGGTAGTAGCATTTCTTTACTGGATTTTTATTGACACCGATACAGCTTTTAATGTCTTTACTGCAATTCTAATCGTTGCTTGTCCATGTGCTTTGGCCTTGACAGCACCATTTACTTTAGGTAATGTTTTGCGAATCATGGGAAGAAGAAAACTCTATTTAAAAAACGCAACGGTTATCGAACAATTAGCAAAAGTCGACACCATAGTTTTTGATAAAACAGGAACAATCACAACTAATAAAAAAACTTCAATTACTTATGAAGGCGAGGTTTTAACTGATTTTGATTTGAAATTACTAAATAGCGCACTTCGTGGTTCCAATCATCCATTAAGCAGACGATTGTATGAATTTATTCCAAGAAAAGAAATCCGAGAACCATCACATTTTGAAGAAATAATTGGTAAAGGAATCTATGCCACATTTGATGATGATACAATCAAACTAGGTTCGTCTCAATTTTTGCAACACATGAGTGAAAACACGCATAAAAAAACCAAAGTGCATGTTGAAATAAACGGTGTTTATAAGGGAAGTTATGTCTTTAACAATCAATATAGAGTAGGATTGGAGCAACTTTTCGAAAAGTTATCTAAAAACTATAAGCTAATTATTTTATCGGGTGATAATGATGGTGAACGAAGAATTCTTGAGAAAATGCTTCCTGAAAAAACCATTTTAGTATTTAACCAAAAACCCGAACAAAAGTTAGATTTTATAGAAAATCTTCAAAAAGAAGGACATAATGTAATGATGGTTGGTGATGGTTTAAACGATGCTGGTGCTTTAGCTAAAAGTAACATCGGAATATCTATTTCAGAAAATGTAAATGTCTTTTCACCAGCGTGTGACGGAATTCTGGACGCATCAATGTTTGATAGAATTGCATTTTTCATGGACTTTTCTAAAAATGCAATGAAGACTATATATATGAGTTTTGGTCTGTCTTTACTGTACAATGTTGTAGGATTGAGTTTTGCCGTTACCGGAAATTTATTACCTATTGTTGCGGCTATTATAATGCCATTGAGCACAGTAACGATAGTAAGTTTTGTAACTATAATGAGTAATTATTTTACTCGAAATTTTAAGAAATAATAACAATGCAAAATTTATGGTGTCGTATGATAATTATCATATTTTTTACAAAGACGTCAAAGTAATTTTGTTAACACAAATTTAAGGTATGAGTGTCATTTACATGTTAATCACAATCAGTATAGTTGTTGCTGTCTTTTTCTTGTATGCTTTTATAAAAGCTGTAAGAAGCGGACAATATGACGACGATTATACACCATCAGTCAGAATGTTATTCGACGATGAACTACGAAAAGAAACTAACAAAAATCAAATAGAATTAACTGAAGAAAAACAATTATAATTATGGAAATGCAGCAATTTCATTATGACAACAAAATCGTGAGGAATTTCATTTACGCCAGTATCATTTTTGGTGTAGTTGGAATGCTAGTAGGACTCATCCTCGCAATAATGTTCTTATTCCCAAACATTACAAGTGGTGTATCGTTTTTAAGTTTTGGTCGTCTTAGACCATTACATACCAATGCGGTAATCTTTGCTTTCGTTGGTAACGCCATGTTTGCCGGAGTATATTATTCTATGCAACGTTTGCTTAAAGCAAGAATGTTTAGCGATGTATTAAGTAAAGTACACTTTTGGGGTTGGCAATTAATTATTGTAGCGGCCGCGGTAAGTTTACCGTTAGGATACACAACTTCTAAAGAATATGCCGAACTAGAGTGGCCAATAGATATTGCAATTGCCTTAATTTGGGTAGTATTTGGTATCAACATGATTGGAACCATTATTAAAAGAAGAGAACGTCATATTTATGTAGCAATATGGTTTTACATAGCAACATTTGTGACCGTTGCAGTTCTTCATATCTTTAATAGTGTCGAGCTTCCAGTTTCGTTCTTAAAATCATACTCTGTTTACGCTGGAGTTCAAGATGCCTTAGTACAATGGTGGTACGGACACAACGCTGTAGCATTTTTCTTGACTACACCATTTTTAGGAATGATGTATTACTTTGTTCCAAAAGCAGCCAATCGTCCTGTGTATTCTTATAGATTATCAATCATTCACTTTTGGTCTTTAATATTTATTTACATCTGGGCTGGACCACACCATTTATTGTATTCAGCATTACCAGATTGGGCACAAAACTTAGGTGTTGTATTCTCAATTATGTTAATCGCTCCATCTTGGGGTGGAATGATAAACGGTTTATTAACATTAAGAGGTGTTTGGGATAAAGTACGTACAGATTCAGTTTTAAAATTCTTCGTAGTAGCAATTACTGGTTACGGAATGGCAACTTTTGAAGGTCCGATGTTATCTCTTAAAAATGTAAATGCTATTGCACATTACACTGATTGGATTATTGCTCACGTTCACGTTGGTGCATTGGCTTGGAACGGATTCTTATCATTCGGTATGATTTATTGGTTGATTCCAAGAATGACAAAATCTAAATTATTTTCAGAAAAATTAGCCAACTTCCACTTCTGGATTGGAACGTTAGGAATCATATTATATGCACTTCCAATGTATGTTGCTGGATTTACTCAAGCATCTATGTGGAAACAATTTGATGCAGAAGGTTCAAGATTACAATACGGAAACTTCTTAGAAACAGTTACTCAATTAATGCCAATGTATTGGATGAGAGCAATTGGTGGAACTTTATTCTTGCTTGGTGTATTTGTTATGTGTTACAACATCATCATGACTGTGAAAAAAGGTGCTGCAGTAGAAGATGAATTAGCAGAAGCAGCACAATTAGAAGTAATTTCTAAAAACAGATTGAAAGGCGAAAAATTACACGCTTGGTTAGAAAGAAAACCTGTTCAGTTTATGTTGCTTACAACTCTTGCAATCTTAATTGGTGGTTTAATTCAAATTGTTCCAACGCTTTTAGTGAAATCTAATATTCCAACGATTGCAGCGGTAAAACCTTATACGCCATTAGAATTACAAGGTCGTGATTTATATATTCGTGAAGGTTGTGTAAGTTGTCACTCTCAAATGATTCGTCCATTCCGATCTGAAGTTGAACGTTATGGTGACTATTCTAAAGCAGGAGAATTTGTATACGATCATCCATTTTTATGGGGTTCTAAACGTACTGGTCCAGATTTAGCTCGTGAAGGTGTAAAAGGAAAACCTTACAATGGTGGTCGTGACGATGTGTGGCAATTCAATCACTTATACGATCCGCAAAGTATTTCTCCAGGTTCATTAATGCCAAGATACCAATGGTTGATTAAAGATAAATTAGATAATTCAATTATTCAAGGTAAGATGAAAGCAATGGTTTCTCTAGGCGTTCCTTATTCTGATGCTGATATTACTAATGCACTGAAAAGCATTGACGCACAAGCTAGTAAAATTGAGAAAAATTTACTTGCCAATGCCGAAATCAAAAAGTCATTCGAAAACGAAACGGCTGTTCCTTTAAAAGACAGAGAAATTATAGCATTGATTGCTTATTTACAACGATTAGGTACAGATATTCAAGTTAAAGATAAAAAACAATAGCCATGTTAAAGTTTGTAAAACAAAATTTAGAAACCATTTCTGGTGTAGAAATTTATCCCATCATTTCGTTAGGTATTTTCTTTAGTGCATTCGTTTTGTTCACTTTATGGGCAATGACCTACAGTAAAGAAAAAATAAAAGAAATCAGCGAATTGCCTTTAAAAGACTAAGAAGTATACTATTTAAAAAGTAAAATAATGAAAAAATTACTCCCAGTTTATGTTAGAGTTCCGTTGCTATTTGCAACTGTTCTTATAGGTTTAGAATATTTTATTGACTCAGGCGATAGACCAGCCTTTATAAAATATCCAATGGTATCATTGTTCTTAGCCGTATTTTTATTTTTATTAATTGCTATCGAAATTGTAGTAAATGCTGTTGATAAAGTAACCTATCATCTTTTAACAGATGAACAAAGAAAACAGCTAGAGGAAGCACAATCAATTCCTATTACAGAAAGTAAATTTCTAAAAGGATTAATGCAAAAACTAACTCGTTCTAAAGAAATAGAGCAAGAAAGCGATGTAATGTTACACCACGATTACGACGGAATTAAAGAATTAGACAACGTTTTGCCGCCATGGTGGGTTTATCTTTTCTACGGAACAATTGCCTTTGCATTTATATATTTAATCAGATTCCATGTTTTAGATGGAGATAATCAAGCGGAAGAGTTCAAACACGAAGTAGAATTAGCCAATCTAGAACTACTTAAAAATGCAACCTCAAAACCTGATGATATGAATATTGATAAGGTAACGCTTTTAACCGATGAAGCTAGTTTAGCCAAAGGAAAAGAAGTATTTACCAATGCATGTGCAGCTTGTCATAAAGCTGATGGTGGTGGAATTGTCGGTCCAAATCTAACAGATGAATTCTGGATTAACGGTGGCGGAATTAAAAATGTGTTCAAAATTATTTCTGAAGGAAGTAAAAACAACCAAAGTATGGTTTCTTGGAAAGGTATTTTCAAACCAACCGAAATCCAACAAATTGCAAGTTATGTTTTAAGTCTTCAAGGATCTAAACCAGCAGGAGCAAAACCAGCTGAAGGTGAAAAATGGGTAGAAGAAGCTGCTCCAAAAACCGATGCAACTCCAGTAGTAGATTCTACTAAAGTGGCTCCAACTAAATAAACAATAGTAAAGGTTTTGGATTTTTATAATTCAAAACCTTTTAATAGTACACGAATGTTTTTCGTAAAATCAAAATCAAAATGAGCTCAAATACACCAGATGAAAGTTTTAGAGATAGTATTTCAACTATTGATAAAAAAGGAAAAAGAGCCTTTATTTATCCAAAAATTCCTGTAGGACGTTTTTACAACAAAAGAAAATTACTAAGTTACGCTTTGCTAGCATTCTTGTTGAGCGCGCCATTCATTAAAATCAACGGAAATCAATTTCTTTTGTTTAATGTTTTAGAACGAAAATTCAATATTTTCAGTTTTCCATTTTGGCCACAAGATTTTCACCTGGTTGTAATTTCGATGATTATTGGCGTAGTTGGATTGGCACTTTTTACAGTGGCGTTCGGACGTATTTTTTGTGGTTGGTTTTGTCCTCAAACGATTTTTATGGAAATGGTTTTTCGTAGAATTGAATTCTGGATTGATGGCGATCGTGGTGCTCAAATGCGATTGGCAAAACAAGCTTGGGACAAAGAAAAAATTAGAAAACGAGTTACCAAATGGATTGTATTTTTTATTATTTCATTCATAATTGCTAATGTATTTTTAGCTTACTTAATTGGTAGTGATGAAGTTTTAGATTTTATAAAAGAAGGTCCAAAAGAAAATACAAGTACGCTAATTGCTTTATTAATTTTCACAGGAGTTTTCTTCTTTATTTACGCTTCATTTAGAGAGCAAGTGTGCATAATTGCTTGTCCGTATGGTAGAATGCAAGGTGTTTTATTAGACAATAAATCAATAAATGTTGCCTACGATCATGTGCGTGGTGAAGCCGAAAATGGTCGAGCCAAATTTCATAAAGGAGAAGACAGACAAGCTCTTGGAGTGGGAGATTGCATCGATTGTAAAATCTGTGTAAACGTTTGCCCAACAGGAATCGACATCAGAAACGGAACACAATTAGAATGCATCAATTGTACCGCATGTATCGACGAATGTGATACGATAATGGAAAAAGTAGGTATGCCTAAAGGATTAATTCGATATGCAAGCGAAGACGAAATTGTAAAGAAAGAGAAGTTCCAACTTACAACAAGAATGAAAGGTTACATAGCTGTTTTAGCTATTTTAACTGGGTTTTTCATCGGAATGTTATTCCTTAGAAACGATGTTGAAGCTACAATTTTGCACATGCCAGGACAATTATTTCAACATGAAGGCGATACTATTTCTAATGTTTATAACTACAAAATCATCAATAAAACAGAAGGTGATTTTAACAAGGTAACTTTCAAATTGGTTAATTCTAAAGGTGAAATTAAACTTGTAGGTAAACCATTCATATCAATTCCAAGACAAGGATTTACGCAAGGAACAATGTTCGTTAAAATTTTGGAAAAAGACTTGAATAAGGAAGATATCGAATTACAAATTGAAGTTTATAATAATAATAGATTAATTGAAACAGCGAAAACCAATTTCAACGGACCGCGAAATTTCAATTAAAAAAATAATAAAATCATGAAAATAAATTGGGGAACAAGCATTGTAATTGCATTTGGACTTTTTATGAGTTTCATCTTATACTTTGTTTTCAAAGTGCAATCAGATAGTAAATACGATAACGAATTGGTGGTTGAAAAATACTATCAGAAAGAATTGACTTTCGAAAAACAAATGGAAAAAGAGCAAAATGCTCACGATATGACAGAAATTGTAGTAATACAATCAGCTGAAAATGGTGTTACAATTGCATTTCCAAAAGAATTTGATATCACAAAAATTAAAGGAAAAGTGTCCTTCTACAGACCGTCAAACAAAAAGTTAGATTTTGAAATTCCTATTTCTCTGTCTAACCCACATTTGCTCATACCTAAAAGTAATTTGGTTGGCGGTCGCTGGGACATTTCTGTAGATTGGTCTTATGAAGGTAAAGAATATCTAAGTAAAGAAACGATTTATACCAATTAAAATGCTTTATACGGCTTTATTTTTCGGTTTAATAAGTAGTTTTCATTGCATCGGAATGTGTGGTCCAATTGCGATGATGCTTCCTGTTGATCATAAAAATCCGTCTAAAAAAGCACTCCAAATTCTAACCTATCATTTAGGAAGATTAACAGCTTACGGAAGTTTGGGTTTGATCTTCGGAATTCTAGGACGCGGATTTTATCTCGCCGGATTGCAGCAAACTATTTCAATTACAGTAGGAATTCTGATGATTTTAATTGTGGTTATTCCTGAAAAAATATTTGCAAAATACAATTTCTCACGACCTATTTATCAATTAATTTCTAAAGTAAAAACTGCGTTAGGAAGCCAATTCAAACGAAAATCTGCAGATGCTTTGTTCACAATAGGTTTCTTAAACGGTTTATTACCATGCGGATTGGTTTACGCTGCATTATTTGGAGCAATCGCAATGCACAACGTAACCTTATCAATTAGTTACATGCTTTTGTACGGATTAGGAACCATACCAATGATGAGCGCTGTAGTTTATGTAAGCAACTTTTTATCGTTTCCAATCAGAAATAAATTGCAAAAAGTAATCCCAATTGTATCGGTTATCATCGGAACATTATTTATTCTTCGTGGCTTAGGTCTTGATATTTCTTACGTTTCACCAAGTAACATGAATTTATTTGTTCAGGCTAATGCCGATTGTCACTAAAATTTAAACATTCAATAATTATGGAAAAACACGATTTATTACATGAATTCCCTGAGAAAAAAGAAAAAATTCATCTTTTAAAAGTAGAAGACAAGCACTTCAGAAAATTATTCGATGAATATCATGAATTACAAAATAGAATCTACAATATCAATGCTGGAATAGAAGTGGTTATGGACGAATATGGTCATGAGCTTAAAGCAAAATTACTTTTTCTCAAAGACACTATTTACAACTATTTGATAAAGTAATTTTATAGTTGCCTTTTTTTAATACCATCTAATCTATTGGATGGTATTTTTATTTAAAAAAAATCTTCAACTGCTTTTTGAATTTGCCCACAATAGTGTCGAACTTTTGGTTGCAATCTAGTTTCGGCTCTTTTAGATATCTAAATCAAATAGCTTTCGCATTGCTTCTAGATTCGGATTAATTTCGTTCAATCTATTAAACTTATCTTGAGCAGTAAAAGCTACTTTGCTCTTTACACTTTCATTTACAATAACTTCAATACTTATTTCGTGATTGTGTAAATGGCCTCTTAAGTAACCAAGAAGTTCTGGTTTTTCTTTTTCAAAATCAATTTTGGAACCTTCATTTGGTAATTCATAAACGATTTTATTTCCGTCTAATTTTGGATCACTAATTCGCAACAGCGATTCCATAATCATGTGACCTTTATCGTTTAATCGCTGCGCATATTTAAACCAAAATTCCAACATTTGCGTCTCAGTAAAAACTTCACTTGGCAAATGTCTTTCAACCTTTACAACTCCTTTTCGCGATTCTAATAATTCTTTTTTAGCTCGAATGCTAGAAAGCGATAAAGCAGAAACCCTTCCAGTTTCGAGTTGCAGGTTTCGAGTTTCGGGTTTTGATTCAGTTACGGGTTTCGGGTTTTGGGTTTCGGGTTCTTCCTTAGTTTCTGTTTGCGTGTTTTGTTCTAAAATTTCAACTTTAGACTCAGAACTTTCAACGCGCAACTCGGAACTCGGAAATACTTTCTCGGAATTCGCAACTTTTTCCTCATTTGGAATTTGGGATTTCAAATTTGGAACTTCCTGTATAGAATAACTATTGTTTCTGAAATAAGTCGGTGGAATTATAAAGTCAACTTTTTTTTTTCTCCATCAAAGTTGATAGAGCAAAGTTGCATTAATGTTAGTTCAACTAACAAACGTTGGTTTTGAGAAACCTTGTATTTTAAATCACAATCATTGGCGATTTCAATTCCTTTAAGCAAGAAATCTTGAGTGCATTTTTGCGCTTGTTGTCCATAAAGTTGTTGCGCTTGCTCACCAGCTTCTAATAAAACAAGAGTTGCAGGATTTTTACAAACCAATAAATCTCTAAAATGAGAAGCCAATCCAGAAACAAAATGATGTCCGTCAAAACCTTTTGATAAGATCTCATTATAAGTAACTAAAATTTGTGGAATATTATTCTCCAAAATCAAATCGGTTACTTTAATATAGGTTTCAAAATCTAAAACATTCAGATTTTCAGTTACAGCTTGACGAGTTAAATTGTTTCCACAATACGAAACAACTCTGTCAAAAATTGACAAAGCATCACGCATCGCACCATCCGCTTTTTGAGCAATAATGTGCAAAGCGTCATCTTCAAATTGAACTCCTTGGCTTGTAGCTACTTCTGCCAAATGTTCTTTAGCATCTTTAACTGTAATTCGTTTGAAGTCAAAAATCTGACAACGAGATAATATCGTCGGAATAATTTTGTGTTTTTCTGTAGTTGCTAAAATAAAAATAGCGTGTTTTGGCGGTTCTTCCAATGTTTTCAAAAACGCATTAAAAGCGGCAGGAGACAACATATGAACCTCGTCGATAATATAAACTTTATATTGTCCGGTTTGTGGTGGTATTCTAACTTGGTCAATTAAATTTCGAATATCATCAACAGAATTATTCGAAGCAGCATCCAATTCGAAAACATTAAAAGCAAAATCTTCATTCGGGTCGTCATAACCAGGTTGGTTGATTTTACGAGCCAAAATTCTAGCACAAGTTGTTTTTCCAACACCTCTTGGACCAGTAAATAATAGGGCAGAAGCCAAGTGGTTGGTTTCTATAGCATTCAACAAAGTATTAGTAATAGCTTGCTGACCAACAACGTCTTTAAACGTTTGCGGACGATACTTACGAGCTGATACTACAAATTGTTCCATAGAATTTTATTGGATTACAAATGTAGGTAAAAGTTTAAAAGTTTAAAAG
>NZ_DQDX01000111.1:0-315 GCF_003525665.1 Flavobacterium sp. | reverse complement strand
AAATAATATTGCATTTAAAATTAAAGTTACAATTAAAATTTTTTGATAAATATCACTTTTGTTATTTTCAGAAATCGTGTTCTGATTTTGTTTATATTGTCTTAGTTTTTCTAACTGGTAAATCCAATTTTTTAAGTTTTCATTTTCTGACTCTATTAAAATCAGTTTATGTGATAAATCTCTAATATCAGAATTTTCAATTGAAAAATCCTTTGGTGGTGGAGGCAATAAATAGGGATAAGTTTCTAAAGATTGATTTGCATTACAAATACTCATAGAAATTTTGTTATTATCGTTTAATTTTCCATAAACTAT
>NZ_DQDX01000159.1:3413-6484 GCF_003525665.1 Flavobacterium sp. | reverse complement strand
TAAAGCCAAAGCTATGAAATTTGTAAGTATTTAAAGTTTTTATGTAACTTTTTTTTGTCTATCAATTGTAATTTTATGTTAGAATTTAACAATGAAAAAACAACAGAAAATGAGTGATTATCAAACAAATTTAGAACCGTCAACAGACAAATACATTCAAACTGCGCCAAATGTGAAATTGTATGTAAAAGATTATGGATCTGGAAAACCTGTGATTTTAATTCATGGATGGCCGCTTTCTGGTGAAATGTGGGAATACCAAGTAGAAACTTTAGTTGAAAATAATTTTAGAGTTATTACTTATGATAGAAGAGGTTTTGGTAAATCGTCACAACCATGGAATGGCTATTCCTACGATTCTTTAACCGATGATTTAAAAGCAATAATTGACCAATTAGAACTTACAGATGTCACTCTTGTTGGCTTTTCTATGGGTGGCGGTGAAGTAGTTCGTTACTTTAGCCGTCATGGTGGAAAAAATGTTTCTAAAGCTGTTTTAATTTCATCAATAACTCCTTTCTTATTGCGCACAACTGACAATCCTGAAGGTAGAAATCCTGAAGATAACGAAGAACGAACCAATACAATAAAGAATGATAGAATTAACTTTATAGATAATTTTGGCAAAACCTTTTTTGGTGTTAGTTTACTTAATAAACCATTAAGTACGCCATTATTAGAATATTACAGAATGCTATGTTCGGTTGCTTCGCCACATGCTACTTTAGAATGTGCCAAGTCATTTTCTACCACCGATTTTCGTGATGAAATGAGTTCGATAAATGTTCCTACACTAATTATTCATGGTGATGAAGACGATATTGTACCAATAGAAATTTCATCAGAAAAAGCTAGTGAGTTGATTCCGAATAACAAATTTATCGTTTATGAAGAAGCGCCACACGGACTTTTTTACACAGAAAGAGATCGATTAAATAAAGACCTTATTGAGTTTTTGAATTCATAAACTTTACGATAAAATAAAATTCATCTGCAATACATCATAAATTATTTATTTAAATTTATGATGTATTTTTTTGTCTACTACTTTCAACCTCAGATATTTTATTTTAGAAAAAATTAGAATGTTAAATTTATTTCCTACTTTTAAGTTTTGTATAAAATTATAGACGGCATTTTATGAAAATAGCACTTTTTTCCAATGAGTTTCCTCCAAATATTTACGGTGGAGCTGGTGTACATATCGATTTTTTGAGTCAGGAATTAGCCAAATTAGGTCAGGTTGAAGTGCGATGTTTCGGAAATCAATTGGAAAGTACAAACTCAATGAATGTTATCGGAATTCAATCTTCACTTAATAAGATGGAAGACGATGCCAATCAGCACATTAAGATGTTTCATAACTTGAGTAAGAATGTAGAAATGTCTCAAAATACGCTTGTTGCCGATGTAATTCATTGCCACACTTGGTACACGCATTTGGCTGGAATTTTCTCTAGAGAATTGCTTCAAGTGCCACTTATTTTAACAACACATAGCTTAGAAACGCATCGTCCTTGGAAAGTAGAACAACTTGGAAACGGTTATTTCCTTTCAAGATGGATCGAAAATCACGCTTATAATACGGCCGACGGAATTATTGCCGTTAGCCAACAAATGAAAGCCGATGTTATTGAAGCTTACGGAGTTGCACCAGAAAAAGTAACCGTAATTCATAACGGAATTGATCCCGAATTTTACAAACCCACTTTTGATACCGATTTATTAGTAGAATATGGCATCAATCCAGAAATTCCGTTTGTGCTTTTTGTAGGTAGAATTACTCGTCAAAAAGGAATTTCCCAATTGATATCGGCAGCTAAATATTTTAATAAAAATTGTCAAGTGGTTCTTTGTGCTGGTGCGCCAGATACTGAAGAAATTGCTAAAGAAACCGAAAGTTTAATTCAAGAATTACAATCGCAACGAGACGGAATTATTCTAATTTCTGAAATGCTTCCGAGAGAAAAAATCAAAGTACTTTACAGTCATGCTCGCGTTTTTGCATGTCCATCGCTTTATGAACCTTTCGGAATTATAAATCTAGAAGCCATGTCGTGTGAAACTGCTGTTGTAGGAAGTGCTGTTGGCGGAATTCCAGAAATAATTATTGAAGGTGAAACTGGTTATTTAATTGAATTGGAAAGTATTTCAAGAACCGATTTTAATCCGAAAAATCCAGCGGAATTTCAGAAGAATTTTGCCCAAAAAATCAATCTTTTATTAGATGATGAGAACTTGGCAAACCAAATGGGAAAAACCGGAAGAGAACGCGTTTTAGACATTTTTAGTTGGGAATCTATTGCAAAAACAACCTACAATTACTATGAAAAAGTAATATCAAAATTTGAAAAAGAAAAAGCATAAATCAATAAAAACCACAATCCAATTTAAAATTGATTCAGATGAAAAAAAGCACATTAGCCATAATTTTAGGTGGCGGACAAGGTTCTAGATTATCCCCATTAACCGAAAGTCGTTCTAAACCAGCAGTTCCAATTGCAGGAAAATACCGTTTGGTTGATATTCCGATATCTAATTGTATCAATTCTGATATCAAAAGGATGTTTGTTTTAACGCAATTTAATTCGGCTTCGCTAAACCAACATATTAAAAACACCTATCATTTTAGTCATTTTAGTACTGCTTTTGTTGATATTCTAGCTGCCGAACAAACTCCAGACAATCCAACATGGTTTCAAGGAACGGCCGATGCTGTGCGTCAATGTATGAACCATTTTTTAAATCACGAATTTGATTATGCTTTGATACTTTCTGGTGATCAATTGTATCACATGAATTTTAATGAAATGATTGATGCACATCAAAAAAGCGGTGCAACAATATCCATTGCAACATTACCAGTTAACGCAAAAGAAGCACCTGAATTTGGAATTTTAAAAACCGATTCTGAAAATTTAATAACTTCATTTATAGAAAAACCAAATGCTAGTTTATTACCTGAATGGACCTCTGAAGTAAGTGACGAATCTAAAGCCGAAGGAAAACATTATCTGGCATCGATGGGAATTTATATTTTTAATCGAGAGCTGTTAATTGAGTTAATGTCT
>NZ_DQDX01000159.1:0-3310 GCF_003525665.1 Flavobacterium sp. | reverse complement strand
GTTAATTGAGTTAATGTCTAATCCAGATACGAAAGATTTTGGGAAAGAAATTATTCCGCAAGCCATTGGAAAACAGAAGATTTTGAGTTATCAATACGAAGGTTATTGGACTGATATCGGAAACATCGACTCGTTTTTTGAAGCCAATTTAGGATTAACTGATGATATTCCGAAGTTCAATTTATTTGATAATTCTAGTAAAATTTATACTCGTGCAAGGGTTTTGCCTCCATCAAAAATCACTGGTGCGACCACAATTGACAAATCGGTTGTTGCTGAAGGTTGCATTATTAATGGAGCACAAATCGAACATTCTGTAGTTGGAATTAGAAGTCGCGTTGGATTTGGTTCAACAATTACAAATTCGTATTTAATGGGTAACGATTATTATCAAAATCTAGAAGAAATCAGGCACAACACTGAAAACAATATTATCAATGTTGGTATTGGTGACCGATGTTTTATAAATCACACCATTGTAGATAAAAATTGTAGAATAGGAAATGATGTTCGACTCAATGGTGGTAGTCATCTTGAAGATACAAACACCAAGTTATACACCATAAAAGACGGAATTATAGTAGTAAAAAAAGGTGCAATTTTACCTGACGGATTTACTATATAGATTTCAAAAATAGTGGAGATAGCAATTTTATAATTTACATCAAATTATGATTTTGCTATTTCTTTTTTAAAATAACTTCAAGAGGTTTATTGGCTTTTCTACCAAATTGAACAGCATAATCTCGAGCTTGATTGGAGCATAAAACAAATAAATCAAAATATCCTAAATCTACGATTTGCGTTTCGAATAAACCGCCGTTTTCTTTTCCATCGATGTCTTCAATTTTCACTTTAACTTGATCTGCCGGAAATGAATTGATGATTGATAAAAAATAATTGTCTTTTGCATAAGGAAAAAACCAACGTTCTTTCTTATTTTCTACGTTGTTAATTGCAGTTGCATCATCGTCAATTCTATAATTGAATAAAAAAGTAAGCGGCTTTTTATCGTCATTCCAACTGTATTTATTGTTGGTGTTTACCAATTCGTTTTCATCCAAATCTACTAAAGTAAGTTTGAGATTTTTAATATTAGTACTTGCACCTTCTTCATGAACATTTAAAACCAAATACGAAGTAAAGTCATAACCACAATGTTGCGCCTGACTCAAATCTTGTGCTTGAATGGATAAAAAAGTAAAGAAGAATACAATACAAAATTTCATGATATAGACTATTTTTCAAAGATACAAAGTCAAAAACTATTCCAATAAAAAAATCCGCCATAAGACGGATAATTATTATTTCATAGTAACATAATTATAAACTTTAATTCGTTGCTCATCAGTTAAATCCGTGTTTTTCTGCATGTCGATTAAAATGGGTGTCCATTGTTCTGCCGTAAATTTTTTTGGATTATAAAGTTCATGACATTTAGCACAATTGTTTTCATATAAATCTTTTCCTTCAGCTAATTCTGGTGAAAGCATTAGATAGGATGCACCTTCTTCTGGAGCTTCTTTTTTTATAGCATCAACGGGAATTTCTTTAACAGCAACAACTTTTTCTGGTTGTTCTTGTGGTACAATCTTGGGTGAACACGAGTATAAAACTATTCCTAAAACCGCAATAATTATTGTTTTTGTTTTCATATTTTCTTGATTAGTGAGGTAAATATAAAAAAATATCCCAAAAACTCTCGCTTTTGGGATATTTAAAATCTAATATCTGAAATTTAATATTATTTAACGTCCATTAATTCTACGTCGAAAATTAAAGTTGCATTTGGTGGAATAACTCCGCCAGCGCCAGATGGACCATAACCTAAATAAGATGGGATAACAAAACGCGCTTTGTCTCCAACTTGTAAAAGTGCAATACCTTCGTCCCAACCTTCAATAACTTGACCTTGACCAAGTCTGAATTCGATTGGTTTTTTTCTTGGATAAGAAGAATCAAATACTTTACCTGTTTCTAATGAACCTTCGTAGTGAACAGAAACTGTTTTACCATTTTCTGCTTGTTTTCCTGATCCTTTTTGAATCATTTTATAACGTAAACCACTTTCTGTTTTATCAAAACCAGCTGCTAATTCTTCCATTTTAGCTTCGGCAGCTTTTTTAGCGTCTTCGATTTTTTTTTGACGGTTTCCTTCAAATGTTCTGAAAGCCTCAACCGCGTTCCATTTTTCTGCCTCTTCTCCTACTCTAACAATTTCTAGAGTTTCTAGAACATCGCCTTGAGCAACAGCATCAACAATTTCTTGACCTTCAACTACATGTCCAAAAACAGTATGTTTGTTATCTAACCAATTTGTTGGAACATGTGTGATAAAAAATTGTGAACCATTCGAAGCTGGACCAGAATTTGCCATAGATAAAACACCTGGTTTATCATGTTTTAATGAAGGATGAAATTCGTCATCAAAGCTGTAACCTGGACCACCAGTTCCTATTCCTTGTGGGCAACCACCTTGAATCATGAAATCTGGAATTACTCTATGAAATTTTAATCCGTCGTAATATGGTTTTCCTTGCGGACGTGCTTTGTTTTCTAGATTTCCTTCGGCTAATGCTACGAAGTTTCCAACAGTTCCTGGTGTTAAATCGTGTGTTAATTTTACTAAAATAGCACCTTTTGTAGTGTTAAATTTAGCGTATATTCCGTTTTCCATTTTCTTGAATTTATATTTTAAAGTGCAAATTTAATATAATAATATGGATTACCATTAAATTTGAACTTTTGAAATAGCCAATTATTTTATAAAATTACTTTTTGGAGTAAAATGAAAAACCAGTTTACTTTAAAATTTGACTAGCGTGCGATTTGGTTTTTACATCGGATATAACATCTTCAATAATTCCGTTTTCGTCTATTACAAATGTGGTTCTATGGATTCCATCGTATTCGCGTCCCATGAATTTTTTTGGACCCCAAACTCCGAAGGCATCGATAACTGCTTTGTCTTCGTCGGCAAGTAATGGAAATGGAAAATCGTATTTGTTTTTGAAATTTCCTTGTGCTTTGGCATTGTCTGCGCTTACCCCAAGAAGTGCGTAATTGTTGGCTTGAAATCGTTCGAAATTATCTCGTAAATCACAAGCTTCTGCTGTGCAACCTGGAGTATTGGCTTTTGGATAAAAGAAAACTACAAGTTTTTTTCCTTTGTAATCTGTTAATGAATGTGTGTTACCGTCTTGATCGTTGGCTGCGAAATTTGGTGCTTTGTCGCCTTTTTTTAGTGTTGTCATTTTTTAAATATTAGATTTTAGATTTTAGATATTAGATTTTTAGATATTGGATTTTT
>NZ_DQDX01000158.1:12990-13694 GCF_003525665.1 Flavobacterium sp. | reverse complement strand
ATGTATTCCAATTTTTTTCAATAAATTTTATCTTCCATTTTCCATTTACTTTTTCTAAATAAATAGATTTGCCAAAACTATCATAATTATCGGTATGAAAATCGTATTCTAAATATGCCTTTGTATTATCTTTAGAAAATATTGGAATTGAAAATTGAATATATTTTTCAGCTACACTTACTTCTTTTGATGATTCAACAGTTTTAAATTTTTTTGTTATATTTTTTGAGATTTTAAATGCTTTAATAGCATTATTTTGATTTATAACATCAACCGAATCTTTTGTAAGAAAAAAAAAGTTCCTTATTGGCCTTGATTTATAAATTTTTTCTAGACAAACTTCGCCATTCGATGTAAAAGATCTAGCAGGGAGTTTAACTATTTTAACTTCATTATTAACTTCCGTTTTATCGAAACATTTATTGTTTACAATAACTTTTTTTAAGTTTAAACAAATTGGATGTTCTTGCTTGTTAGGAAAACTTCTAGTCAATTCAATTCCTTTTTCTTCAATAATGGTCTTTATAATTTCGATTGACTCTTTTTGACGTACTAAATTTTTACTATCGTTATTATTACAGCTAAAAAAAGCTACCAAAAATATCATCAAACTATTTTTCATCTCTTTTAAATTATTAATTCAAATGTATATTAAAATGGTTATTCAATTAGCCCTGATTGAAATGGAAATCCTTTTTTCAATT
>NZ_DQDX01000158.1:11438-12843 GCF_003525665.1 Flavobacterium sp. | reverse complement strand
AGGCAATTGAAAAAAGATTGGAATGAAAAGCAGGAACAAGGATTACTGATAAAGCCCGAGCCATTCGCTCCTAGTATTTAAGCCATTTATAAAGTTCTTTCCAAGTTGGTTTTTTACCGTACATTAGAATTCCGACGCGGTAAATTTTACTTGCAAACCACACTACGCCTAGAAATGTTCCGAAAAGCAAGGTCATTGAGATGGCAATTTGCCACCAAGGCACACCAAATGGAATTCGCATCATCATCACGATTGGTGATGTGAGTGGAATCATTGAAAAAACGGTTGCCACAGTTCCGTGAGGATCGTTTATTACTGTGAAAAATCCGATGTAAACTCCTAGAATTAAAGGCATTATTATAGGCAACAAGAATTGTTGTGAATCAGTTTCATTGTCAACAGCTGCACCTATTGATGCGTAAAATGAACTATAAAGAAAATATCCTCCTATGAAATAGAAAATGAATGATATTAAAATGGTTGCTATTGGTAGATTCCATAACTCTTTGATATACATTTGAATATCGCTACCCATTCCTTTTTGAGCCATTTGCATTGCTTCTTGTGTTTGTGCTGATGATGTTGCTCCCATTTGAACTCCAAAAATAGACGACATAATGAACATTGCCGTCATACCTAGTAATGCCCAAATCATGAATTGCAAGATTCCTGCTAATGAGGTTCCGATGATTTTCCCCATCATTAATTGGAAAGGTTTTACAGACGAAATGATGACTTCAATAATACGAGACGTTTTTTCTTCGATAACGCTTCGCATCACCATATTTCCGTAGATGACGATGAACATCATAATTAAATATCCAAACGCGCCACCGATTCCGATTTTGATTTCGTTTAATCCTTTCAAAGCAGTTTCTCCTGAAGCTTTGTTTAGTTTTATAGAAACATCTGCTTTCGATTGATTGATTTTTAAGGTATCTAAACCTTGCTTTTGATAATTTTCAGCCGTAATTCTTTTAGCTATCACGTCTTCGATATCTTCAACGAACATCACGCCGGGACTATCATTAGAAACATATTGAATGTTCTTTTGAAGTGAAGTATTATCAGTAGATTTTGGAATGATTAGAAGTCCTTCATAGCTTTCGCTCATGATGCTGTCTTTTAGAATTTTTAAATCTATCTTGGATAAATTTAGGTATTTATATTCTTCATCGCTTTTAAAATCGTTAACAAATCTTCCGGTTTCGTCGTGGATTGCAATGGTTTTTAGATCGGCTTTCATTTGGCTTAAATAACCAACAAAAACTCCGATTCCGACAAATAATAACGGACTCAAAAACGTCATTACAATGAACGATTTATTGCGGACTTTGGCAATGAATTCTCTTTTTATTATTAGTAGTAGTTTACTCATATGTATTTAAATTCCAATATTTTAAAT
>NZ_DQDX01000158.1:4936-11339 GCF_003525665.1 Flavobacterium sp. | reverse complement strand
TATTTTAAATTCCAAATTCCAAAATTTATTTTGCTTCATTCTTGGAATTTGGGATTTGAAAATTGATTTTTTATTCAGTTACAGTTTTAATGAAAATATCGTTTACACTTGGGATTTTCTCAACGAAATGAGTTACTTGTCCACGTTGAAGTAAGGTATTTAATAATTCATTTGGTGTTGCAGTTCCAAGGTTGATTTCTAGTTTCAATTCGTCGTTTAGTGATTTGAAATCGGTTTGAGATAGTGTGAATTTTTGTGATAAATCGTACATCAAACCTTCGATATTGTCGCTTAGAATTCCGACTTCGTAGCTGTTGGTTCTGAATTGTTTTTTGACATCGGTTAGTTTTCCTTCGATTAATTTATTCGATTTGTGGATTAAAGCAATGTAATCGCACATTTCTTCAACGCTTTCCATTCTATGCGTTGAAAAAATTACAGAAGTTCCTTGCCTGTTTAATTCGATAATTTCATCTTTTATCAAATTAGCATTTACTGGATCAAATCCGGAGAAAGGTTCGTCGAGAATTAATAGTTTGGGTTTGTGTAAAACGGTTACTACGAATTGCACTTTTTGAGCCATTCCTTTGGAAAGTTCTTGCATCTTCTTATTCCACCAACCTTGAATTTCTAGTCTATCAAACCAATAATCAAGCTGTGTTTTGGCTTCTTGCTTTGATAACCCTTTTAATTGTGCCAAGTACAAGCATTGCTCACCAACTTTCATGGTTTTGTATAAACCGCGTTCTTCTGGCATGTAACCGATTAAGCCTACATGTTCTGGTCTTAAAGGTTCGCCATCTAGAATTACTTGTCCGCTATCGGGCATTGTAATTTGGTTGATGATTCTAATTAAGGATGTTTTTCCGGCGCCATTTGGACCGAGAAGTCCGTAGATGCTGCCTTTTGGAACTGTAAGAGAAACGGAATTAAGTGCGGTATAATCGCCATATTGCTTAACTACATTTTTTACTTCGAGGATATTGTTCATATAAATTCCAATTTTAGAAATTCCAAATTCCAATTGATTTTTTGAAATCTCTAATGATTTTTGCTATTGTTATTGAATTGGTAAAAGTACTGAATTAGTAGCTATATGAAAGTGTTTGTTACAAAAAAACCCACCCTTATTTTGACACAAGGATGGGAAAAATTGCTATGAAAAAGAAATTACTTGTTTCCAAGTAATATCCAAATGTATAAATAATTTTATAATTACGAAAACATATCTTTAACTTTTTCAAAAAAAGATTTATCGGTCTTTTCTGGATGCGGAATAAAGTTGTCGTCGGTTAATGATTTTTCAAAGAATTGACGTTGTTCTTTGGTTAAAGTTTTTGGTGTCCAGACGTTTACGTGAACTAATAAATCACCACTTCCGTAACTATTTAAACTCGGAATTCCCTTACCTTTTAATCGTAGAATTTTACCCGATTGAATTCCTTCTTCTAGTTTAATTCTTACTTTTCCGTTTACTGCTTCGATGTCTTTTGAAACACCTAATGCTGCTTCTGGAAAGCTTACATATAAATCGTAGTGAAGATTTTCGCCTTCACGTTTTAAAAATTCGTGTTCTTGCTCTTCGATGGCAACGATTAAATCACCTGCAATTCCGTTTCCTGGTGCATCGTTTCCTTTTCCAGAAACTTTAAGTTGCATTCCGTCAACAACTCCAGCTGGAATTTTAATAGAAACTGTTTCATCTTCTAGAATCATTCCTTGCGCATCGGCATTGGTTGGTTTGCTTTCAATAGTTTGCCCAGAACCACCACATGTTGGACATGTAGTAGCCGTTTGCATTCTACCCAAAATAGTGTTGGTAACTCTTAAAACTTGCCCTTGACCATTACAAGCCGAACATGTTTTATATTTTACACCGCTAGCTTGAACTTTGCGTTTTACTTTTACTTTTTTCTCAACTCCGTTGGCTATTTCTTCTAGAGTAAGTTTTACTTTAATACGAAGATTACTACCTTTTGCGCGTCGTTGACCTCCAGAATTTCCTGAGAAACCTCCAAAACCACCACCAAAAATATCACCGAATTGGCTGAAAATATCATCCATATTCATGTGACCGCCACCACCATAACCTCCAGCGCCATCGAATGCTTGATGTCCGTATTGATCGTATTTGGCTTTCTTTTGCGGATCGCTTAGAATTTCGTAGGCTTCTGCTGCTTGCTTGAAGTTTTCTTCTGCTTGCGCATTGCCTGGATTTTTATCTGGGTGAAATTCAATTGCTTTTTTTCTGTAGGCTTTTTTAATTTCGGCTTCAGTAGCTGATTTTGTTATGCCTAATATTTCGTAATAATCTTTTTTCATTTTTGAAAATAAATATGTTATGATTAAACGCGATAAATCGCGTTTCTACGGATAATTATTGACCGATTACAACTTTTGGATAACGGATGATTTTATCACCCAATTTGTATCCTTTTTCTAGAACATCAACTATTTTACCCTTTAGGTTATCTGATGGAGCTGGAATTTGCGTGATTGCTTCGGCATAATCTGCGTTGAAAGCATCGCCTGTGCGCACTTCTACTTCTTCTAATCCTTTAGAAACTAAGGTTGATTTTAGTTTTTCGTGGATTAATTCTACACCTTTTAAAAGCAATTCGTCATCTGATTTAGAAATTTCTACTAAAGCTCTGTCAAAATCGTCAAGAACTGGCAACATGGCTTGAAGTACTTCTTGATTGGCAGTTTTAAACAAGTCAATTCTTTCTTTTGTAGTACGTCTTTTGTAGTTTTCGAATTCTGCAAAAAGGCGTAAGAATTTATCTTTTTCAATTGATAATTCTTCTTCAAGTTTTTGTTCTACAGATAATTCTTCTGCAGAGTCAACTCCTAAATCTGAACCATTAGATTGATTTTCAGTATCTTGACTTGCGATTTCATTTTCATTTTCAAGAATTTCTTTATCAGTATTTTCAGTACTCATAGTGCTTTTATTTTTAAATATATTTTTGATATTCATTTGATTGTTTTAATCTGATACTTTTTAAAGCAAAAGTACTGCCAATTCTATTTGAATGTCAAATTGTCACCTGTTTTTTACCTCGAAGTCACGAAGATGGAACGAAGAAGGCACGAAGGACACAAAGTTTATAATTGATGATAATTAGAAACGTCTATTGAAAAACTGATTTTAGTAACCTCAAGATTGAGTTTAGCCCTGATTATCTCACGATAAAAATAATTTTCATAGGAGTTCGATGAATTTCATTTGCAATGGAAATCCTTTCTTTAATTGCCTTGGGTTAAAACCCAAGGCAATTAAATAAAGATTGCAATGGAAAGCAGGAAAATGGATTATAAAAATGCCTACTGTGATGCTCCTGATTTTTATAAAATAATTAAAATTCAACAATTTTCGGTCTTAAAAGAGAATGATTTAAGTTTTGAATTAATTTAATGAAAATTTAATATAATTTTAAGACTATTACGATTTCGAAAACACTATTTTTGGATTATAAAAGGTTTACGATTGGCTGAAAGGCAAAAGATATTATTAATTCAAAACGAAAAAAGTTCTAGCGAAAAACTAGAACTTTTTTTTATTTTATGCATTCTTGAAGTGCTTGTTGCGCAGTTTCGTATTTGAATTTAAATCCTTCGGCTAATGCTTTTTTAGGAAGAATATTTTTGTTGTTGAAGAGTAAAATATGCATTTCGCCAAGTATTAATTTCATTACAAATTGTGGCACATTGGGCAAAAATAAGGGACGTTTAAGCTGTTTGGCAATTTCTTTTGTAAGGTCTTGATTGGTAATTGAAACTGGTGCAACGGCGTTTATTATTCCTGTAGTTTGGTTTTGAATTACAAAGTAATATAAGTTGGCAATATCGTGTAAATGGATCCAGGATTGCATTTGCTTTCCCGAGCCAAAACCTGACCCAACGTACATTTTTATTGGTTTGATCATTTCAAGAAGTGCACCACCTTTGTTGGAAAAAACTACGCCTGTTCTAAGTTTTGAGACTTTTAGATGTAGTAGATTAAATTGATCGGCGCTTTCCTCCCATTTTTGAACTACATGACCAAGGAAAGTATTGTCTTTTTCTGGTGATGATTCGTCGTAGGTTTTGGAATAACTGTCGGGATAAATTGCGGTTCCTGATGCCGAGATATAATGTTTTACTTGATGTGGCGCTTTTCGCAGTAAATTGAACAATAAATTGGCCGATAATACGCGGCTTTCTATAAGTTCTTGTTTGTAGGAATTGGTCCAACGTTTTGATATTGATGCTCCGGCAAGATGCACAATTGTGTCTACTCCATCAAGGCAATTTTCGTCGATTTTTCCTTCTTGTGGATTCCAAAAAAATCCGTGGTAATTTGCTTTATTTTGAATCTTTTGAGGCGAAGTTGTCAAATAATGAACGGTATGATTGTTTTGCAAAAGCAAATTTGTCAATTCGTTACCTATTAAACCTGTTGCGCCTGTTATTAAAATTTTCATTTCTTTTTTTATTCAAAATTACGATTTATGAATCTAAAAATGAAGTTAATTGGTATTGGTTTAACTTTTGTTGAATTTTGTTAACCCTGATTTTATTGACTTTTCTGATTGGATTTTACAAGAATTTCACGAATTGGCACGAATTACTTTGAATATTGATTTCACGAATTCCTTGAATTTTAATGAGTTAATTTCAAAATATATTTTGCGAATTTTTAAGAATCTGAAACGAGTTCTTGAGAATCTAAAACAAGTTCAGATTAAATGAAAAATCCCAATCTCGTTCTAAAACGAGATGGGACTTTCGTTACAACTAAAACTATAAATAAATTCTAAAGGCCGGAAACGCTTCCGCCTGAAGTTTCTTCTTTGACAATTGTCTTTGGTTTATTGGTATATTCAATTGAACTTCCGCTTGATGCTTTTGCATTCAATGAAACTCTCGGATTGACGTTAGTTGAGCTTCCGCTTGTTGATTGAGCAACCACTTCATTAGCTAGTAGATTTCCAGCTTCGATTTCGCTTCCGCTTGATGATGCTGATGTGAATTTTAATGCTTTTCCAGACAATGTAATATTGCTTCCACTTGTTGATTCGCTTGAAATGGTATCGAATTCAGCATTTACATCTATTTCGCTTCCGCTACTTGATTTAACGTATACTTTTGTTCCTTTTAAAACTGATGCACTTGATAAATTAGAACCACTTGTAGTTTCCAAACCTTCAATGGTAGGCATAGTCACTCTTACAACTTCTTTCTCGGCACTGTAAATATTTTCTTCAGATGAAATTACTAAAGTTCCGTTTTCGACTTTTGTAGTGATGAGTTTTAGCAAATTTTCATCGGCTTCAACCTCAACTTTTACAACATCACCTTGCTCAACGATTACTTCTATTCCTCTATTTACAGAAATCTTAGTAAATGGTTCTGCTATTTTTCTTTGCTCTGTTTGAACGTTTCCGTTTCCTTTAGTTCCATTAATTGCAAGATTACAAGAAGAAAAAAGTAATGATACAATTGCTATGACCAATATTTTTGTACAAAAAACTATAAATTTTATCATGACTATTTAGTTTTAATGATTATTCCGTCTTTGTTGATTGTTAAACTTCCTTCATCACCTTTTCCTGTAGTGGTTTGAATTACTTCTTTACCATTTACTTTTACTGAAACAGTTTTGATAGTGTCATTTTCATTTCCCTCATTGATATTTTCTCCATCTATATCAAAAGTACCATTTATTTCAACATCACTTTCTTGATCAGGACAATTTAAACATTTTAATTCGTTGTTATTTACTTTATATTTATATCCTTCTGGTCCATAGTAGTAATCGAAATCAGCATTGTGTCCGCTTAAATAAGCTTCTACATTTTCGTTTGGATAATATACAATTCCGTTTGGTAAATATAAGTAAACTTCAACCATTTGACCTCTAAACTTGTTTTTAGTTTCTGTAGTAAAATAGTTATCTAAAATTAATTCATTACCAACTATTTTGTAGTTGTATTTAATCTTTTGAGCTCTTTGATTGGCTTCTGCAAATGATTTTCCTTGTGCTAGTTTTTCAATTTGAATGTATGGGAATGCTTTATCTGTTTTTTTCAAATGAATAGTAACATTTGTCGAATGAATTACTTCATTTCCAAGTGAATCTTGAACAATTCTATATTCACTTCTATCTTCAATTCTTTTTGAATAAAAATCATTGTAGGCAAAACTTACTTTAAGTGTATCTGTTGCAGCAACAGTCATATTTTGCTTTTCTAAAGCTTTTCCTGAATAAGCCAATTGATTAGCTTCACTAATTCCTAATGAAATTAAAATTCCAATAGCTATAATCCAAATGGCTAGCAAACTGTATTTTGCAATATTTCCTATTGATTTTAAATTAGTTACTAATAATTTCAAACCTAGAATGATAAGAAAAAACATG
>NZ_DQDX01000158.1:3454-4767 GCF_003525665.1 Flavobacterium sp. | reverse complement strand
AAAACAGTGGAATTCCAGCAGCTAAAAAGAACAATATTCCTTGAGCCCAAATTGGGGTTTCTAATCCGATTGGAGTTTTAATAAATTCAATTACTTTATTGTCTGGCATAGATGATGAAAACAACATCACTACAGAAACGACTGCCACAGCCAAAAATATGAAAGATGAAAAGACAACTATAATTGCGCCTAGAACTTTTGCAAATGCTCCAAAAATTGAAGTAAAAGCAGAACTAATTTTTGTTCCAGCACTTTCAGCTCCAGACTTTATTTGGTTTCCCATTTTGTCATAATCTGCATTTTNNTTCAGAAACGTTTTCAAATTCTTCTCTAAATTTTTTTTCAATGTTAGAAATCGTTACTGGTTCGCCAGTCATTTCTAGTTTTTCTGAAGTCGTAATGGCTTTTGGAGTTGCAATCCATAGAATTAAATAAGCCAATAAACCCCAACCTAGCGTGATACAAGCAAACAATATGAAAATTACTTTAATCCAAACTGCATCAATTCCTGTGTAGTGACCTAAACCAGTACAAACACCTGCAATTAAACCTCTGTCTTTATCACGATATAGTTTTTTGTTTTTTCTTGGAACATAGAACGGCTCGTTTTTAGGAGTTTCAGCATCATCATCAATTCTATAATCTTCTGGTTGTCCCATAACGGTAACTACTTGATCAACATCAACATTATTGATTACGTGTTTGTCGCTTTTTTGTCTTTCTGTAAAAAGCTCAGCCACACGCATTTCAATGTCTTTCATAATTTCATCTTTACCCGATGAATTTGAAAGTGAACGTTTTATAGCATCAAAATATCTTGATAACTTTTGGTATGCATCTTCATCTATGTGAAAAAATAAACCACCTATATTAATATTTACTGTTTTGTTCATGATTGTTATTTTTGATTGGTTATGATGTTTACGGCGTCAGAAAGTTCTGTCCAAGTTCCGTTTAATTCGTTTAAAAATGTTTTTCCTAATTCGGTCAACTCATAATATTTTCTTGGCGGACCCGAAGTTGATTCTTCCCAACGGTAGTTGAGCAAACCGTCATTTTTTAATCTTGTCAATAGCGGATAAACTGTTCCTTCTACTACAAGCAATTTTGCGTTTTTTAAAGTGTCTAATATTTCAGATGTGTATGCCTCTTTCTCTTTTAATACCGATAAGATGCAGAACTCTAAAACACCTTTTCGCATTTGGGCTTTTGTGTTTTCAATGTTCATAATTCGATTTTGATTTTTTAATTAAACTGTTCATTTTTTGATTTAACCTGAATTTAGTTCAGATTTTGATGATTTTTTTGATGAT
>NZ_DQDX01000158.1:0-3354 GCF_003525665.1 Flavobacterium sp. | reverse complement strand
TTGATGATTTTTTTGATGATTTACTGAAACGTGTTCAGTGCAAGGTTATTATTTAAAGAATGGAATTGTTAATGGATATTTATATTTTTCTCCATTGGATGCTTTTACTGCGGCATATATAATTAGTACAAATTCAAATATTTTTAGAAACATAAAAAGTACAAAAGCTACAATTGCTGCTCCTATTAAAGTTGTGATTTTTTGATTTCTGAATCCATCAAAGTCAAGATGAAAATTATTGAAGGACATGTTTGTCCCTAATAAATCTACAAATCCATAAATCATTAAAGGCAACGATATTGCTATTAAAATTAAACTATAAGCAAACATACTTAGTTGAAAATTCAAAATTTGTTTTCCGTTGAAATCTACAAATTCAGAATCATTTTTCTTTGCACTCCATATAATTATTGGTGCAATAAAATTTCCTAATGGAAAAAAGTATTGAGCAAAGGAACTCAAATGTGTTACTGATGCAATTGTTCTTTCGTTAGCTGGTGTCATGTTTAATTGATTTTTGATTGATGATTAAAACTCAAAACTAACAATACTATAGATAGCTTATTAATTTCTTATACAAAGATACAACCAAAAAAAGGTATTATGCATTACAAAGTACTTAATTTTAACAATTATTTAACAAATAACATTTACTAGTTATGCATACTATTTTTTGTATATTTACAACAAAATCAATACTTCATGGAATTTTCACCAGCAAAATTGAATACTTTTTTATTCTTTAAATTACCTTCTGCATTTTGGTGCGGTGTAAGAGTTAAAGAAATATCCGACAAAAAATGTATAGCAACTGTTAAACATCGATGGTTTAATCAAAATCCGTTTAATTCAATGTATTTTGCAGTGCAAGCAATGGCTGCCGAACTTACAACTGGAGCTTTAGTAATGTATCAAATTAAAAAAAGCAAGAAAAACATTTCGATGCTAGTTGCCAATAACAAATGTAATTTTACTAAAAAAGCCAAAGGAAGAATAACTTTTACTTGCAATGATGGTCATCTTATAGAAGAAGCGATACAAAAAACAATAGCAACTGGAGATGGAGTAACGTTATGGTTAAAATCGATTGGAGTTGATGAAAAAGGTGATCAAGTTTCGGAAATGGATTTCGAATGGAGTGTTCGCATCAAATAATAAATCATTTTATAATTCTTTTAACTTTGATTTTTATATTTTTGAACTTAATACATTTTTAAAATGAAAAAAACGATATTCCTATTCACATTACTTTTTGCAACAACATTTGCTTTTGCACAAAAGAAAGAAAAAGTTAAAGGATCTAAAATAGTAACCACAGAAATAAAAAAAATTGAGGATTTCACATCTATTGAAGTTCTAGATAATGTAGAAGTTTTTCTAACAAAAGGCACCGAATGTGGTTTAGAAATTGAAGCCGATGATAATCTTCACGAAGCAATCGACATTGTTTTAAACGGCTCAACATTACGAATAGCTACTTTAAAAAATGCGTTCGGATTCAAGAAATTGAGTATTAGAATAACTTATAAAGATGATTTTAAATCGGTTACAGTTAGAAATGAAGCAACTATTACTGCATTATCTGAAATAGAATTAGAGGCAATTACATTTAAAACATACGATTCGTCAAAATTATTTGTGAATTCAAAATCAAAAGAGTTTACTTTAATAATGGATGATAGATCGAAAGCCGAATTAAATTCGAAAGCCGATAAAACGACTATAACTTTGAGTAAGACTGCAAAATTAAAAGCTTTACTGACTTCAAAAGACTTAACGTTTGACATGTACCAAAAATCGGAGAGTGAAATTGAAGGCGATGTACAAAATTTAAAACTTCGTTTAGATAACAATGCCAAGTTTACAGGTAAAAAATTGACTTCAAGAAATGCAGAAGTAATAAGCGAAGCATACACTAACGCTAGTTTAAATGTAAGTGAAAATTTAATTTTAGAAGCTTCAGGAAAATCAGAAATTGAAGTTTATGGAGATCAAAAAATTGATTTAAAACGATTTGTGGACAATGCGGTTTTAATGAAAAAACCAACAAAATAAAGAACTAGCCGAATTTATAATTCGGCTTTTTTTTGCTCAATCATGAACTATTATATAATAAAAAAAGTCTCTTCAAATAAATGAAAAGACTTTTGTCGGGGTGGCAGGATTCGAACCTGCGGCCTCCTGCTCCCAAAGCAGGCGCGATAACCGGGCTACGCTACACCCCGAAAGCGAGTGCAAAGATAGTATTAAAAATTACTTCTCAAAATCTTTTTTACACAATAATTAAAATTTATAATTATATAGTTTTTTGTCAAGTACTTTACATTAAAATATTTTAATAAAAACTTACCTTTGCAGTTCTAAAAAACAAACATACTATGTCAGATACAATAGAAAAAGTAAAATGCTTAATAATAGGTTCTGGTCCAGCTGGATATACAGCAGCAATTTATGCAGCTAGAGCTAATATGAATCCGGTTTTATACCAAGGAACACAACCTGGTGGACAATTAACAACCACTAATGAAGTAGAAAACTGGCCTGGAAATCCTGAAGGAATTACTGGTCCGCAAATGATGGTTGGAATTGAAGAACAAGCCAAACGTTTTGGAACTGATGTTCGTGATGGTTGGGCTACAAAAGTAGATTTCTCTGGAGATATTCATAAAGTGTGGATTAATGACACTAAAGAAATTCACTGTGAAACTGTAATTATTTCAACAGGTGCAACGGCTAAATATTTAGGTTTGCCATCTGAGCAACATTATTTAAATACTGGTGGTGGTGTTTCTGCTTGTGCGGTTTGCGACGGGTTTTTCTACAGAAATCAAGAAGTTGTAATTGTTGGCGCAGGTGATTCTGCTTGTGAAGAAGCGCATTATTTATCTAAATTGTGTAAAAAAGTTACGATGTTGGTGAGAAGTGAGAAATTTAGAGCTTCTAAAATCATGGAACAACGTGTAAGAAATACTGAGAATATCACAATTTTAATGAACCACGACACGGTTGAAGTTCTTGGTGACGGACAAGTTGTAACTAGTGTAAAAGCTTTAAACAAAACTACAAACGAAGAACTTGAAATTCCTGCAACTGGATTTTTCGTAGCGATTGGTCACAAACCAAATACAGATATTTTTAAAGACTATTTAACACTAGACGAAACTGGTTATATTGTCAATATTCCTGGAACGTCTAAAACTAATGTAGCTGGAGTTTTTGTTGGTGGCGATGCTGCCGATCACGTTTACAGACAAGCAATTACTGCTGCTGGAACTGGTTGTATGGCTGCTTTGGATGCTGAAAGATATTTGGGTGATAAAGAAGAAAATTTTTTCAACCAACGAAGAAAACACA
>NZ_DQDX01000191.1:12473-13730 GCF_003525665.1 Flavobacterium sp. | reverse complement strand
ACCTTCAATAGTGCAATATTGAAGGTTTTTTTTTATTCATAATTCTAGATGATTACATTTGTATCAAATTTATTTTATGGATTACTTCGAATTACATAAACAATACAAAGCCAATTCGCTTTTTGGTAGATACATTACTTTAAAAGATATTGAACCACTTCTAGAAAAACTTGCTACAGAAGTAATTGGAACTTCTGTTCAAGGAAAACCTATTTATAAACATATTATTGGTTCGGGTAAAATTAGAATTTTCATGTGGTCTCAAATGCATGGAAATGAAAGTACTACGACCAAAGCTTTATTCGATTTTTTGAATGTTCTTAATTCTGATGATGAACTAGGAGCGAAGTTACTCAATCATTTTACGTTTTGCATTCTTCCGATGGTAAATCCTGATGGAGCCGAACTTTACACTCGAGAAAACGCAAATAAAGTCGATTTAAATCGAGATTCAGTCAATTTATCGCAACCCGAGAGTCAATTACTTCGTAAAACTTTTGATGAATTTAAGCCCAATTTTTGTTACAATCTTCATGATCAAAGAACCATTTTTGGAGCTGGATCTACTGGAAATGTTGCAACAGTTTCTTTTTTAGCACCATCGTTTAATGAAAATCGCGACATCAATGATGTTCGAATAAAAGCCATGAAGGTAATTGTGGCCATGAATAATGAACTTCAAAAGCATATTCCAAATCAAGTAGGACGTTTTGACGATGGATTTAATTTGAATTGCATAGGTGATATGTTTACTTTTTTAAATGTTCCAACCATTTTATTTGAAGCCGGACATTATCAAGACGATTACTACAGGGAATTTACTCGAAAAATGATTTTCATAGCATTAGTTTCTGGATTAACAGATATTTACGAAAACGATATAGTTGATAATGAAATTGATGTTTATTTGCAAATTCCTCAAAATAATGTCGTTTTTTATGATTTTATTTATAAAAATGTTAAAATAAATTATGATAATAAAGAAATAATCACGAATTTTGCCGCTCAATACAAAGAAGAACTTATTGATTCAAATGTCCAATTAAACGCTTATATTGTTGAAGTTGGAGAATTAAAAGGAAAGTTTGGTCATTTTCAATACAATGCTCATAAAATGAAGTATTTTGATGAATTTGATAATATTCCGAAAATCAATCAAAAAGCTAACTTTTGTTTAGGAAAAGATATAAAATTTGTTAATGGTTTAAAAAAATAACATAATTTATTCTTTTTTATTAAATAAAATGTATTTATTTT
>NZ_DQDX01000191.1:7877-12287 GCF_003525665.1 Flavobacterium sp. | reverse complement strand
GTAAATATGAGTAAGTTTCGTTTAGATGAAGTAGATCACCAAATCCTTGATATGTTGATAGATAACACAAGAGTTCCATTTACAGATATCGCAAAAAAACTTTTAATTTCTGCAGGAACTGTTCACGTTAGAGTAAAGAAAATGGAAGATGCTGGAATCATTATGGGTTCTTCACTAACATTAGATTATGAAAAATTAGGATATTCATTCATCGCTTACGTTGGGGTTTTCTTGAACAACACCTCTCAAACTAAATTTGTTTTAGAAAGAATTAATGAAATTCCTTTCGTGACGGTTGCTCACGTAACTACAGGAAAATTCAATATTTTCTGTAAAATAAGAGCTAAAGATACAAAACACGCAAAAGATGTAATCTTCATGATTGATGATATCGAAGGTGTTTACAGAACAGAAACTATGATTTCGCTTGAAGAAAGTATCAACGATAAAAAACGTTTGATGCACACCATTTTTAAAGACATTTAATATTTAAGTTAAATATCGCTATATTTTAAAACCTCAAGTTTATTCTTGAGGTTTTTTTGTATATTTAAATTCAATTTTTTTCTATGTACACACTACCAAAAATAGAACGTTTCAATCAAAATGTATTATCTAAGTATCACATTTACAACAGTGTTTTCATTACTTTGCCATTTGATGCTATAGATAATACCGGAGTTTTACTACCACTTTTTAGCGAAGTTTGTGATAGTGGGTTTAAAAATAATTTAACGCCAATCGAAATTGTCAACTCATTTTCGCAGAAATATTTAGACAATGTTTCCGAAGAAGAAAAAATTGGTTTGATGTTTCGGTTTATACAATATGTTGAACGTCAAATAGTTTTATTCGATGCTATTGAAGATGCCGCTTTCCCTATAGTTAATAATATGGAAGGTAAAGGTTCGCTTCGAGATGTGAAAGAGCGTGCTGATACCAAAGAATTAAAACAAGAATTACTTTCTTTTCTAGAGGATTTCAATATCCGAACCGTTTTAACAGCACATCCAACCCAATTTTATCCAGGTTCTGTTTTGGGAATAATTACCGATTTAACTGATGCTATTCGTGATAATAATTTGAATAAAATTAAAGAACTATTAGCGCAATTAGGAAAAACACCTTTTATCAAAAAAGAAAAGCCAACGCCTTTTGATGAAGCCGTGAGTTTGATTTGGTATCTTGAAAATGTTTTTTACCAAACTTCTGGTGAAATGTTGCAATACATTCAGAAGAATATTTTCAAGGATAAACCTATTTCAAATTCCATAATAAATTTAGGATTTTGGCCCGGTGGCGATAGAGATGGAAACCCATTTGTAACCACAGAAATCACTTTAAAAGTTGCAGATAGATTAAGAACTTCAATTCTAAAATCATATTATTTGGATGTTAGAAAACTTAAAAGAAAACTAACATTTTCTGGAATTGATTCCATAATTGCTGAAATAGAAAACAAATTATATCGTTCTGTATTTTATTCAACAGGAACTATTTACATAACTTTATCGGAACTAAAAGATAAACTAAATGAAATCAAGTTACTTTGTATAGAAAAACACCAATCGTTGTATTTAGATGACATCAATGATTTGATAAATAAAGTCAATTTATTCGGATTTCATTTTGCTTCCCTAGACATTCGTCAGAATAGTAAAATTCACAATAAAGTGATTAAAACTATTTTTGATTCTTTCGGAACTGGTAACGAAGATTTCAAAAATTACTTTTCGTATTCAAGTGAAAAAAGAATGGAATTGCTAACCACAATTTCCGGAAATATTTCTTCCGACTTGTTTAACGATGAAATGACAAAGCAAACTTTAGATTCTATTTTTGCTATCAAAACAATTCAAGAAAATAATGGCGAATTAGGAGCAAACCGTTACATAATTTCGAACAATGAAAGTGCTTTGAATGTTATGGAAACTTATGCTTTATTCAAATTATGCAATTGGGAAAATCCATCAGTAGATATTGTTCCGTTATTTGAATCGATTGAAGATTTGAAAGATGCCGACAAAATCATGGAGCAATTGTACACTAATAAAGAGTACGCTGCCCATTTAAAAAATAGAAACAACAAGCAAACCGTAATGTTAGGTTTCTCCGACGGAACTAAAGATGGCGGTTATTTGATGGCAAATTGGGGAATTTATAAAGCCAAACAAACCATAACAAGTATTTCAAGAAAATACGGAATTAAAGTAGTTTTCTTTGATGGTCGTGGTGGTCCGCCAGCGCGTGGTGGTGGAAAAACACATAAATTTTGCGCATCATTAGGTTCAGAAATTGAGAATCAAGAAATTCAATTAACTATTCAAGGGCAAACAATTAGTTCAAATTTTGGAACAACAGAATCTTGTAGATATAATTTAGAAAATCTTTTAAGTGCTGGAGTTGCAAATCAGATTTATAAAAATGAAAGCATCAATTTGTCCGATTCTGATAAGGAAATCATTGACGAACTTTCTGAAATTGGGTATCAAAAATATTTGAGTTTCAAAAATCATCCTAAATTTGTTCCTTATTTGGAGCAAATGAGTACGTTGAATTATTATTCTAAAACCAATATTGGAAGTCGTCCATCCAAAAGGAATGCAAGCGAAAGTCTCGATTTTGCTGATTTGCGTGCGATTCCGTTTGTAGGTTCGTGGAGTCAAATGAAGCAAAATGTTCCGGGATTTTTTGGAGTTGGTTCAGCTTTAAAACATTTTGAAACTACCAATCAATGGGAAAAAGTTCAAACATTATTTGATACGTCTTTATTCTTCAGAACGTTATTAGAAAACAGTATGATGTCATTGGCAAAATCGTTTTTTCCGCTAACACACTACATGAAAAACGATCCTGAATTTGGTGATTTTTGGCAAATAATTTTCGATGAATTTCAAGAAACCAAACGATTATTATTGAAAATTGCAGGACATAAAGAATTGATGGAAAATTATCCTGACGGAAAAGCTTCTATCAAAATGCGTGAAGATATTGTGTTGCCTTTGTTAACAATCCAGCAATATGCTTTGATGAAAATCAACGAAATCAAAAAGGGTAGAAGTGATGCTAAACTTTTAGAAGTTTATGAAAAATTAGTAACACGGTCACTTTTTGGAAATACAAATGCCAGCAGGAATTCGGCTTAATTCGTTGGGATTTTTATTATTTTATTTTTGTTATGATTATTAAACGAACCTAGAAAAATCGCGCATTTGAAAATGAAAGAAGCAGATAAATTATCTTTATTTTTTAGCAATGAATTTCCTTTTAATAAAGAAGGTTTAGAAGAATTTGTAAATACTTTTGTAACTAAATCATACAAAAAAGGAGAAATTATTTTAGAAAACGGAACTATAGAAAATGAACTTCGATTTTTAGACCAAGGCATTATTCGAGAATATTATGCGACCAACGACAAGGAAAAGAATATTAATTTTTACACCAATTCAAGTTTTATAACCGATTTTTCCTCATTTACACATTCAACTGCAACAAGAAAATATCAAGAATGTTTGACCGATGTAGATTTGAGAGTTTTATCTAAAGAAAAATTCCTGACATTTACCGACCAATATCAATGTGGTAAACTATTTATTGAAACTATTTTCCAAAGAATTGTTGTTAATAAGGAAACCGAAGAATTCAATCATTTTGTAAATACTGCAGAAGAATTATATCTCGATATTATGAAAAACAAGCCCGATTGGTTACTTGAAATTCCACAATATCATATTGCTTCGTATTTAGGAATTACGCCCGAAACATTGAGCAGAATTAGAAAAAGAATTTAATTTCTTGATTTCAATCAATGGAATCTATTTTAACATTGGGCAACTTTGTACTTTCAATTTAAAACTATTAAATAATGAAAGTACATCATTTAAGAAACGCCACTTTAGTCATAGAAACCGGAGCTAATTTTATATTAGTTGATCCAATGCTTGGAAAAAAAGGAACAGCAGGACCAACTTTTACACTTTTCCGATTCAAGCCACAACGAAATCCTATTGTAGATTTACCAAGCAATGCAATGGATATCGTTGAAAAAACTACACATTGTTTACTAACGCATTTGCATCCAGACCATTTGGACAAGGAAGCCGAAAATTTTCTTCGCACTAAACAAATTCCTGTTATTTGTAGTATAAAAGATGAAGCTACATTAAAGAAAAAAGGATTAAACGTTTCCCAAACAGTTGATTATTGGAAAGAAAGCCCTTTTTTAGGTGGAAAAATTCAAGGTATTCCAGCAGTTCATGGATACGGATTTGTAGCAAAACCAATGGGAAATGTGATGGGATTTCACATAGAATTACCGAATGAAAAATCTATTTATTTAAGTGCCGATACCATTTATACTGATGATGTACACAAAGTTTTGACACAATTAAAACCTGAAATTTCAGTTGT
>NZ_DQDX01000191.1:7154-7715 GCF_003525665.1 Flavobacterium sp. | reverse complement strand
TAAAACCTGAAATTTCAGTTGTCGCTTGTGGAACGGCTCAATTAGATATTTTTCAACCTTTGTTAATGCGAATGGATGACATTTTGAAGTTTGTAAAAAATGCACCAAACAAAGTAATCGCAAATCATCTAGAAGCTGTAAATCATTGCCCGACAACACGACATCAATTAAAAGAAGAAGTTTCTAAAATAGGGCTTTCTGACAAGGTTTTTATTCCAAATGATGGAGAAAGTAAAGTCTTTTAATAAACTAAGTACAAATGATTTTATAGAAAAACAGCCAGTAAATTAATGTCATATTTTTTATATCATCAATGATTTGAAAGGGATTTAAAATTCTACACTTGTAATTGCTAACTTTGCAAAGCAGCAAAATATAAATACGAATTATAGAATTAAAGCTTAAAACAAGTACTATGTTTAAGAAAAATCAAATGTTGGAATACTTAAAACAATACAATTTATTTACAGATAGTGAAATAAATGAATTTATAAGTTTAGCCACTATTTCTACCATAAAAAAAGGAGATTTTTTCATTAAAAAAGATGAAATCTGTACCAT
>NZ_DQDX01000191.1:0-7020 GCF_003525665.1 Flavobacterium sp. | reverse complement strand
AAAAAAAAAAATAATATTATAAAAAAAAAAAAAAAATGAAATCTGTACCACACTTTCCTTTGTGAATTTTGGCATTTTCCGTTCGTTCTATTATTCTAATAATGACGAAGAAATAACCTATTGTTTTACCTTTCCCAATATGTTATTAGTGGCTTATTCTTCATTTATTACACAGAATAAATCAGAAGAAAATTTACAAGCTTTAACCGATTCTGAAATAATTTCAATTTCAAAAAACACATTAGAAAACCTTGCGGAATCAAACAATAAATGGTTGAATTTTTTAAAAATAATTGCTGAAAAAGAATATGTTGAACTCGAAAAATGGATATTTAATCATCAAAAATCCAACGCCCAAAAACGATATGTAGATTTGATACACAACCATCCACAATTTGTGCAACAAATTCCACTTCACTACATAGCGTCCTATCTTGGAATTACTCAAAGACATTTAAGTAGGATAAGAGCATCAATTTAATTATTAGACAAATGTCCTACGTGAATAGTATGGCAGGAGTGTAATTTTGCACTTCAAATTAAAAATAATTAAATATATGAAAACAGTAATTTTAATAGGTGCTAATGGGAAAATGGGAAAAGCAGCACTTACAGGTTTAGGAAAACACAAAGTGATTACAGCTGGTCGTTCAAAAGACGGTTGCGACTACCAAGTTGACATTACCAGTGAAGAATCTTTGAGAAAATTATTCAAGGAGGTTGGTCACTTTGATGCAGTTGTGAATACAGTTGGCGTATGTGAATATGCAACCTTCGAGGAAATGACTGAAGCGCAATGGATGACTACAGTAATGAGTAAAATGATGGGGCAAATCAATATTGTTAGAATAGGTCAGGAATACATTGCTGATAAAGGTTCCTTTACGCTTATTACAGGTATACTAAATTTAAAGCCTATTCCTTTTGCTATTGCAGATGCAACTACAAGTGGTGCCATTGATACCTTTGTAAAATGTGTAGCCTTCGAAATGCCAAGAGGTATTCGTGTAAATTCAGTAAATCCAACAGTTTTAGCAGAAGCTTGGGATGTTTATGGCGATATGATGCCAGGATTTCAACCTGTACCAAGTGCATTGGTTGGTAAAGCGTTTGAGCGCTCGGTTGATGGATTTATTACTGGTCAAGTGATACTTGTTGATGCATAATTAACAAAAATTACAGCATATAGTCTTTTCAAAAAAGAAATTGACTATATGCTGTTTATTATAAAATAAAAAGAAAAATGGAATTAAAACTTTACCAAATTGACGCATTTACAGATACCATTTTTGGTGGAAATCCTGCTTGTGTGGTGCCTCTTGACAATTGGTTATCAGACGACATTTTGTTGAAAATAACTAAAGAAAATGCCGTTGCAGAAACCGCTTTTTTTGTAGATAAAGGAGAAAAAATCCATTTGCGATGGTTTACGCCAGAAATTGAAATGGATTTGTGCGGTCACGCCACACTTGCAACAGCACATTGCTTAAAGACAATTTTAGATTACAAAAAAGATGAAATTGTTTTCGAAACATTAAGTGGCGACTTAATTGTTAAAGTTGAAGATGGACTATACAAAATGGACTTCCCATCAAGAATGCCTATTGCAGATACTTTACCCGAGACAATTTCAAAATCTTTAAATATCCAACCCAAGGAAATTTTGAAATCAAGAGACTATGTTTTGGTTTATGAAAACGAAACAGCAATTAGAAATATTAAAATTGATCGACAATTGTTTGACCAAATCAACCTTGATCCAGGCGGAATAATTGTAACAGCAATTGGAGATGACTGTGATTTCGTTTCTCGTTTTTTCACACCACAAGCATCCATCTTAGAAGATCCTGTAACAGGTTCTGCTCATTGTTCTTTGGTGCCATTTTGGTCAAAAAGACTTGATAAAAAAGTACTTTATGGGCAACAAGTTTCGGAACGAATGGGCAAACTATATTGTGAAGACAAAGGTGACCGAGTTATTATTAGCGGAACAGCAAAAACCTATTCTGTTGGGAATTTTTGGATAGAATAAAACAATTGCTAACTCGGGTGTTGCGTCATAGTTAGAAAGCAAAAACGCAGTGCCAATTTTAAATCTATAAATTAAATTACAAACAAATAATTACAAAAAAGTATGAAAAAAGGAATCTCAATTTTAATTGTTATAGTAACAATTTTAGTAGTATTATTATATCTCAGGTTTAATTATACCAAAAAAACTAATGAATTAGGAAATGCAAATCAAATCGAAGGGCTAACTGTATTTACAGACAATAACCCCATTTTGGAATATGAGTTCCTTGGAACTGTAAAAGTTGACACATCCAAATTACAAGTTGCCGAGTACGATCACGTACGTGACCAATTGATCATAAAGGCAAAAACACAATTCGCAAATGCACAAGGTATAATTATTACTCCAAAGGATAAAAAAGCTGTGGTTATTCGTTTTAAAAATTAAAAGTCACTAAACATATTAATCTTTAAAAACTACGAAAATCCATTTATCTATTCGCGAGTTGGTTGCAAATCATAAAGAAGATGCCAAGGACGAATGAATTCCCTTTTATAAATCTTGGTTAAGACTAACTCGTTAAGGAGATTTTTTGAAACTTCATTATTCATTTAATGGTGAACAATGCCGATTTTTTCGTTGTTTTGGTTTAGACCTTCCTTCCACCGTAAAAGTTGGATTTGGAATACAAGCACCTTTAGGAGATAAATGCGAAGGAAAATTGGATTTTATTACCATATCCAACGAAAGTGTTAAAAACTTTAGAGATGGTAATTAAAACAGTCACAAAGTAAACATAGGCAATCATCTATTAAATTAGGTTATTTGCCCTAATAATTCAAAATCAAAAATGAACTTTCAAATACAAAATAGCAACAGTAACGACACAGACGAAATTTTCCGTTTATATAAAATCGCGACCGATTTTCAGAAGACAAGATTTACCAGCCATTGGCCAGAATTTGATAGAGAACTTATTGAAACTGAAATTTTAGAAAACAGACAATGGAAAATAGTTGCAGAGGGTAAAATTGCTTGTGTGTGGGCGACAACTTTTAATGATCCTCAAATCTGGGAGGAACGTAACGGAGATCCAGCTGTTTACATTCACCGCATAGCAACAAATCCTGATTTTCGCGGACAAAATTTAGTGGGCAAAATTGTAGAATGGGCAAAAATCTATGCCATTGAAAAACAAAAACAATACATTAGAATGGACACAGTAGGTTATAATTTAGGTCTAATTAATTATTACACTAGATGTGGTTTTGACTTTTTGGGTTTATTGAAACTTAAAAATACTGGAGAATTACCTGCGCATTATGAAAATGCAACAGTAAGTTTATTTGAAATTGAAGTAAAACTCTAAACGAGAAAATAAATTCTCAGTTTTTTGTTTTCAGTGCTATTTAATCCATTTTTGATAAGTACCTATAGTTACAGAATAAAACTTCTAAAATTTAAATAATAGCACTAAAACAGTTTGGGGAAATGTAAATTACGGGCTTATAAATCCACAACTTTTTTATGCAGATAAATTATTTCAAAATACAAATGAATATAACAGTACACCAAAGACAAAAACAAAAACGCGTTTCGGTTATAAAAAATCATGAAAACTGAAGGATAAATGCATAATTAAATTAAATATATTTATTTTTGTTACTATTTATGTATTTGAAATGGAATCTATAGTTAGTTATAATGTATCAAATCCCCTTTTAATTGACAAAATCTCGTCAATTGTATTTTGGCGTCGATCGGCTAATTATACTGAATCAACCGTGTTTTTACCAAACAATATCTGCGGATTTGGATTTACAGTGTTTGGGGATTTGCTCGTAAAAAACAAAACTGATTTTCAAATAATGCCGAAATATGGCACTAGGAACACGTTAATGAAACCAAGTGAAATTAAAACGTCAGGGGATTTTTTGAATATTTCAGTGCGACTTACAATTCCAAACGGGTTAAGTTTATTTACAAAAATACCAATGAATGTTGTTTACGAAGAAGATGCCACTTCTTTATACGATATTTTTACTAATCAAGAAATTAACGATCTTGTAGATTCACTTACAGAAGCAACAAACGATGAAAAAAAAATTAAGGTACTGGAACTCTTTTTAGTGTCAAAGTTAATTATTTGTCAGCCAGCTCTGTATATATCAATCATCAATAAAATCCACACTACAAAAGGACAGTGCAATGTAGCGCAAATGGCCGCATTTTTCTCCGTTTCGGAACGAACTATTCATCGATTATTTAATAAATTCGTGGGGGTGAATCCAATCAATTACATTAACTTGATTAAATTTAGAACTTTTTTAGAGCACTCTTCAAGCTCAAATAATCATTTGTTAAGTGTTGCGATAGATACTGGATATTACGATCAGTCGCATTTTATTAAACATTTTAAAGCCTTTAGCACACAAACTCCTTCGCAATTCTTTGAAAATAATTCTTCAGAAAAGGTGTCCGATTTTTACAATCTTTGAATTTTTTCATAAATTATCTTTGCACTAAATGTAATATTTAGTCTGATGAAAAACCTTTTTTTATTTTTTTCGATTTGCTCCCTTAATTTATTATTTAGTCAATCATTACAGCGCAAAGTTCAATTTGGTGCACGCGTAGAATATGTCACCGAAAATGGAACTTCCGGTTGTAAAGTGAAGCAAGTTGCACGAGGAACAAGTGTTGCGCTTAAATTGCTAGAAAACGATTTGATTGTCAAAATTGGTAATTCTACGTTTGCTTCAACTGATGAATTCACCCAAAAATTCTTAACCTATTCTCCAAATCAAGAAGTTCAGTTAACGGTCTTGCGTGGTAAAAAGAAACTTATCTTAAAAGCAAAAGCCGTTGCACGTCCGTATGAAACAGATGATAATGCTACCGTAATTTACGACGAGGTAGCCTACAAAGGCGGACAATTGCGCGTTATCATTAACAAGCCCTTTAAAGAAAATAAAATGCCGGCCATGTTGTTCATTCCGGGATATACCTGCAGCAGTATTGATGATTTACCAAATTATCATCCCTATAAACGCATTGTGGATGCTTATGTAGATGCTGGTTATGTGACGCTTCGCGTCGAGAAAAGTGGCTTGGGTGACAGCAAAAACACACCTCCTTGCGAGTCTTGTGATTTGCTAGATGAAATTGAAAATTTTGAGGCAGGTTTAAAAAAGTTGAAGTCACTTCCTTATGTAGATCCCAACCAAATTATCATTGTTGGTCACTCTATGGGTGGAATTGTTGCGCCAGCAATTAGTGCAAAAAATAAGGTTGCGGGTGTTGTAGTATATGGAACTACTGCTAAATCTTGGTTTGAGTATCAAATCGAAATGTATCGCGTTCAAAATGCATTATCAGGCATGAACCCGATTGAAGTAGAACAATCTGTAATTGCTCAATATGATTTAAACTATCGTTACTTCGTTAAGAAAGAAAAACTAGAAGATATTGCTAAAGACACTAAGGCCGACAGTATTTTACGCACAAGTTGGCAATACGATGGCAAAGGAAAAATTTATTCGAGGAATGCAGAGTACTGGAGACAAATTCAGGATTACCCTCATTTAGAAAATTGGAAAAATACAACTGCAAAAGTATTAGTACAATATGGAGAATCTGATTTTGAAGCATTTTCTAAAGCAGATCATCAGCAAATTGTGAATACCGTAAATTTCTTCAACCCAGGTAATGCAACGTTAATGACTTATCCTTCAACGGATCATTATTTCGCAAAATCGGGTACAATGCAAGAAGCATACAACAAATTTTCAAATGGTCAGATTCAACAATTATTTGATGAATACAATCAAGAAGTAGGTCTTTCGGCAGTAAAATGGAGCAATGAAGTGCTTTCCAAAAAAGATGTAACGACACTTCCCGAAAAAGGATGGAAAAAATTGAATACAGAGCGCTATCCTGGGAAACAAGACGATATCACTTTCATTAATGAAAAAGAAGGCTGGTATGTAAACGGTTACGGAAGCATTTATAACACAAAAAATGGAGGCGAAACCTGGGAAAAACAATTGGAAAAAAAAGGAACTTTTTTCCGAACCATTGCCTTTGTGGATAATTTAGTTGGTTTTGCGGGTACGGTTGGAACAGATTATTTTCCTAATGTTACCGACTCCATTCCATTGTATGGAACCAGAGATGGTGGTAAAACTTGGAAGCCTGTTGACTATAAAGGACCATATGTTAAAGGACTTTGTGCCATTGATATTGTTAAAGAGCAATATATTAATCACGGCAAAATAGACTACAAAATACATATTTATGCAGTTGGTCGTGTAGGTTCTCCAGCTAATATGATGGTCTCGCACGATGGTGGTGCCACTTGGACATCCAATAGTATGAACAACGACTGTAAAATGCTATTCGATATCAAAATGTTTGATAAAAACAACGGATTTGTTTGTGCTGCCTCAGATGAAGATATGGAAAAATCCAACGCCTTGATTTTAAAAACCAGCGATGGCGGAAAAACCTGGAAAAAGGTGTATCAATCCAATCGTCCGTTTGAAGGTACTTGGAAGGCCTCTTTTCCAACAAAAGAAGTTGGCTATGTAACGATTCAATCCTATAATCCAGATCCAAATGTAAAACAACAGCGCATTGCCAAAACAACCGATGGCGGTGAAACTTGGAATGAAATCAACTTAGTGGAAGATGCTGGAGCAAGAGAATTTGGTATTGGTTTTATAGACGAAAATCACGGCTTTGTTGGCACCATGAACAGCGGTTACGAAACCAAAGACGGTGGTAAAACTTGGGCGAAGGTCAATTTAGGAATGGCTTGCAATAAAATCAGAATTTACAAAGATGCTAATGGGAAAATTTATGGGTATGCAATTGGTGTAGATGTGTTGAAAGGTGAATTTTAAAGTTTACAGTTAAAAATTAATTTATGCAAAAAACAATTTATTCGCTAATACTGCTTTGCTCCATTATGAGTTCTGTTAACGCGCAACAAAAAGAAAACAACA
>NZ_DQDX01000189.1:3047-7792 GCF_003525665.1 Flavobacterium sp. | reverse complement strand
ATTTTAAAGATTCTATTTTAAAGTCTATTGAAAATTATGGAAGTAATTCTAGTTATTTCAAATATGATAGTTTGATGGATTTGGCATACAAAAGCGCAAAAATTTCAAATGAAGACATTGTTAATTCTACAAGAATTTACAGAAATAAATTGAATTTTACATCACGTGATTCCATTCAAGAAATGTGCAGAGTAGATCAAGAACCTCGAAAAGATGCTTCTACATATAATCAAATTGAGATTGTCGATTCGTTAAATCAAATCAAATTACAACACATTTTTATAAAATATGGTTATCCAAGCGAAAAACTAATTGGAGAGTTTTATATAGATAGCACATTCACAGATTTGAGCGTTATTTTTTTACACACAAATAGAGAATTTCGTATGAATTTTTTGTTGCCAAAAGTTTTAGATGCGGTTAAAAAAGGTCAAATTTATCCAGAACTTTATAGTCAATCTTACGATAGATTTTTAGAAGATACAACTGGTAAACAACTTTATGGAAGTTATAATCTCACTAGGGCAAAACAAGAAACAGAGTTTACAGATAAAGAAAATATTGATTCACTTCGAAAAAGTATAGGATTGCCATCAAGAACCTATAAACGATGGCGTTTTAAAATAAAATACGAGAGGATTAAAAATAAATAATAATGATAGTGTTTGTTTTACGATTACTCAAATTATGATTCGATTGAAATTTTAATTTTGCATGAATTTTGTTGAATTACTATGTGATATTTTTAATTGGTATTTCAATTATTAAAAACTTCCTGTCTTTTATATAATTTTATCAATTGTTTTTTGTCAAATCCTTTTTGATGAACTACTTTTGCACAAGATTTAAAAAACAATACCAATCAAATTGAATTCAACTACAAATACACTTTCCCTAAAGTCTGTATATATCGATTTTAAAGAAATTACTAAAGCTGGTTTGGCTGTTAGTGTTTTGTTTTCATCTATTGCTGGATATTTGTTGGGTTTTAGTAATTCTTTTCCTTTTAGTTGGACAACATTATTGATGTTAACCGTTGGTGGATATTGCATGGTTGGTGCGTCAAATGCTTTCAATCAAGTAATTGAAAAAGACCTTGATGCGTTGATGGATCGAACGAAAAATCGTCCAGTTCCATCGGGAAGAATGTCGGTAAATACAGCTTTATTAATTGCAAGTTTATTAACAGTAATCGGATTAACTTTATTGTATTTAATCAATCCAAAAACAGCAATGTTTGGTGCGATTTCAATATTTCTATACACAAGTTTATACACACCATTAAAAACAAAGACGCCACTTTCGGTATTTGTTGGAGCTTTTCCTGGTGCAATTCCGTTCATGTTAGGATGGGTTGCCGCAACAGGAGAATTCGGAATTGAAGCTGGAACGTTATTCTTAATTCAATTCTTCTGGCAATTTCCACACTTTTGGGCAATAGGTTGGTTTTTATATGAAGACTACGAAAAAGCAGGTTTTTTCATGCTTCCTACAGGTAAAAGAGACGATAAAACAGCATTACAAACAATATTGTACACCGTTTGGTTAATTGTAGCTTCGTTATTACCGTGTTTAGGTTTTACGGGTCAATTATTTATTTCTAAAATTGCTGCAGTTTTAGTACTTTTGCTTGGCTTATGGATGTTGTATTATGCTTTGCGTTTGCGTAAAGAAAAAACATCAAAAGCAGCAAAATCATTAATGTTGGCTAGCGTTTTTTATATCACAATGTTACAACTAATTTATATAATAGATAAATTCTTGAGATAATTATGGCAATGTCAATCGAAGAACATAAAGCGCGAACAGGACGTTCTTACAAATTATTGCTGATTTTTGCAATGATTAGTATGACTATGATGTTTGCTGGAATAACAAGTGCTTTCGTAGTGAGTAAGTCAAGAGGTGATTGGATGAAGGATTTTGTAATGCCAACTCCTTTTTATATCAGTACAGCACTAATTTTATTGTGTAGTCTAGCATTTATTCTAGCAAAAAAGGCAATAAAGAAAGACGATAGAAATTTAACAACAATCCTACTTTTAACAACATTAGCGTTAGGAATTGGGTTTGTTTATTTTCAGTTTGAAGGATTCAATCAATTGTATTTAAACGGATTGGTTCCGGCTGGTGGAGCAGGTTCAATTACTATTTCATTTTTATATGTAGTAGTTTTGGCACATCTTGCGCATCTTGCTGGCGGAATTATTTCTTTATTAATTATAATTTATAATCATTTTAAACAAAAGTACAATTCGAGTCAATTCCTTGGTATTGAGCTTGGTGCAATGTATTGGCACTTTCTTGATTTCTTGTGGATTTATTTGTTTTTGTTTTTATATTTCTTTAAATAAGAAAAAAACGTAAATTTGAAAACTTTTTAACTAACAACTTTTATGGGAGCGACAGTTACTACTAATACTGTAGGAAAAACTTGGGATGGCGCAAATGAGCCACTTGGAGCAAGTTACGGAAAATTAATGATGTGGTTTTTCATCGTATCGGATGCATTAACCTTCTCTGGATTTTTAGCAGCTTACGGTTTTTCTAGATTTAAATTTATTGAAACTTGGCCTTTAGCCGATGAGGTTTTTACTCACTTTCCGTTTGCACACGGACAAAACGCACCAATGTACTATGTGGCATTGATGACTTTTATTCTTATCTTTTCTTCTGTAACAATGGTTTTGGCTGTTGATGCAGGACACAATATGAATAAAGGTAAAGTGGCATTTTACATGTTTTTAACAATCATTGGAGGTTTAATCTTCGTTGGTTCTCAAGCATGGGAATGGAAAAACTTTATCAAAGGTGAATATGGTGCAATTGAAACTAAAGGTGGAAGCATTCTACAATTCGTTAACGCAAAAGGCGAACGAGTAAAATTAGAAGAATTTGCTGCTACATTACAAGAAGATAGAGTTCAAAGAACTAGAGCTAATGCAATGTGGTTTGGTGAAGAAGCTGCTTTACCAACTTACTCTGTTGCTGAAGTACAAGCTGGTTTCAAATCTAATCCAGATTTGTTAATTAGAACTGAAGTTATTTATGACAAGGAAACTTCAAAAACAGCTGTTGGTGCACATCCAACATTAAACGATAAAGAATTCCACACGAAACAAAAAACGATTCTAACAAGAGCAGAATCTGAAAAGATGTTAGCTAATGCACATTTAGTTGTTGAAGGTGCTAATCTTCAGAGAAACGAATATGGTAGTAAATTATTTGCTGACTTCTTCTTCTTTATTACTGGTTTCCACGGTTTCCACGTATTCTCTGGAGTTATTATCAACATCATCATTTTCTTAAATGTACTTTTAGGAACTTATGAAAAAAGAAAATCATATGAAATGGTTGAAAAAGTTGGACTTTACTGGCACTTTGTCGATTTAGTTTGGGTTTTCGTATTCACTTTCTTCTACTTAGTTTAATTTTTAGAAATTATATATTATGTCACACGAACACGTTTCTAATACAAAAAGAATTTGGAATGTATTTTTCCTTCTATCAGCAGTAACAATTGTTGAGGTAATTCTTGGAATCATTAAGCCAGAATCTTTACACATGACTAACTTTTTAGGCATGAATTTATTGAACTGGATCTTTATTTTACTTACAATTTACAAAGCATATTATATTGTTTGGGCTTTCATGCACATGGAAGGCGAAACAACAGCGTTAAGAAGATCGGTTGTTTGGACTGTCATTTTCTTAGTTATATACCTAGTTTTTATTCTTCTTGTAGAAGGAAATTACATTTATGGGGTTTTTAAAAATTCAACAATCAAGTGGAATTTTTAACATTATATTAATTCAAGTTTAAGTCCCGATTCTGTCGGGATTTTTTTATTTTTGTAACTAATAAATACAAACTAAATGAAAAAGAATTTAGTACTTATAGTTCTCTTTATTCTTCCTATTGTTGCTTACTTGTTTTTTGCTTCTGGCGTAAACAGTTTTTCTAAATTGCCTGTGATTACAACCAACGTTTCTGAACTTGGTGAGTTGAAGTCATCTAATGATAAATCGGTTAAACTAGCTTCTAAAATTACTATTCTAGGTTTTTCTGGAACAGATGTTTATGAAAAACGCGGTGGATATTTTAATCTAAGTCAGAAGATATATAACCGATACAGAGAGTTTAAAGATTTTCAAGTTGTAATTCTGGTTCCAATTGGCGCAGAGAAACAAGTTGAAGTTGTTTTAAACAAATTAAAAGCAGTTTCTAATATGTCGAACTGGCATTTTGTATTTGCAACTCCGCAAGAAATTGAAGCAGTTTACAAAAGCATGAAATTGCAAAATCCAGTTGATGTTTCTAAAGGTTCGAATACCGTATATATTATCGATAAAGAACTTAGTTTGAGAGGTCGTAAAGGTAAAAATAATAAAAACGAAGAAGAATACAGAGAAGGTTACAACACTTCAATGGTGTCGGAGCTTCATAACGAAATGACAGATGACGTTAGAATTATTCTAGCCGAATATCGATTAGCTCTTAAAAAGAATAATGCCGACAGAAAGAAATACGGATTATAAATAAATCAAAATGAAAAATAAATCATACATAGGAATTTCGTTCATTATATTGATTTTCGGAATTTATGCCATTCCCAAAATTATAGATAAATTTAAAGGAAATGATTTGGTCGAAATTGGACCAGTTCCAAAATTTGAATTAACAGATCAAAACAACAAGAAAATTTCCAATAAAGATTATGAAGGAAAAGTATATGTTTTAGAAT
>NZ_DQDX01000189.1:1648-2991 GCF_003525665.1 Flavobacterium sp. | reverse complement strand
AGTATATGTTTTAGAATTTTTCTTTTCTACTTGTCCGTCAATTTGCCCAATTATGAATAAAAATCTGATTGGTATTCAAAATGATTTTTTTGGGAATCCAAATTTCGGAATTGCATCAATTTCCATAAATCCAGAAAACGATACACCAGAAGTTTTAAAAGCGCATGCCAAACAACTCGGAATAACTTCTGTAAATTGGCATTTTCTAACTGGAGATAAAGCCTACATAATGGATCTTTCTAACAAAGGATTTAATATTTATGCTGGACAAAATGAAAAAGTTGCCGGCGGTTTTGAGCATTCGGGACTTTTTGCATTAGTCGATAAAAATGGAATTATTAGATGCAGAAAAGACGCGCAAGGTAATCCAATTATGTATTATGACGGATTAGAAAAAGATGGTGTAAACGCTATCAAACAAGATATTAAATTATTATTAGAAGAATAAAATGGAAAATTCATTAGAAAAAAAGTTCAATAAACCTATCATATTTGTTTCAATATTAATTCCAATTGTTGTAGCAATTTTATTCAATGTAAAGCTTAAAGATTTTGGAATAATCGTTGAACCATTATCATTTTTACCACCAATTTATGCGTCAATAAATGGTTTGACAGCTATTTTGCTAATTGCTGCAGTTATTGCAATAAAAAATGGAAAAAGAAAACTACATGAAAATATAATGACAACAGCCATTGGTTGTTCTGTTATATTTTTAGTGATGTATGTTGCCTATCACATGTCGGCCGATTCAACAAAATTCGGAGATCTAGACCATAACGGAATTGTCGATGCAACAGAATTGGCAGCTGTTGGTTCGATGCGTTTGGTTTATTTTTTAATTCTAATCACACACATTATCTTGTCAATAATAATAATTCCGATGGTATTGTTTACTTACGTTCGAGCATTATCAAGAGATTTTGATAGACATAAAAAATTAGCAAGAATCACTTTTCCAATTTGGTTGTATGTTGCTATCACTGGAGTTGTAGTTTATTTAATGATAGCACCTTATTATGCAAACTAAAGAAAATAGAACAAAGAAAATAGAAAATAGAGAAGAGAAAAGACAACTGTTTTCAGTAAAAGGATTTGTCTTTATTCTTGTTTCTATATTCTTTTCTCTTTCTGCAAACGCTCAATGTGCCATGTGTCGTGCAGCGTTGGAAAGTGAAGGAAACACCGTAAAAGCCGAAGCTGTAAACGACGGAATCGTCTATCTTATGGGAATTCCCTACGTTTTAGTTGGAATCGTTGGATTCGTAGTTTACAGAATGTATCGTAAAAAGAAAGTTGCTTAAAAATCTGAAATCTGCTATCTGAAATCTGCCATCTGAAA
>NZ_DQDX01000189.1:0-1572 GCF_003525665.1 Flavobacterium sp. | reverse complement strand
ATCTGAAATCTGCCATCTGAAACCTGAAAACTGAAATCACTCCATTCCATCAATTTTCACATTCATTTTTCCTGTAGCGTTAATAAATGCAATAATTGCGTCGTTGGTTAATTCTACTTTTTCAAATTCAAAATCATCCATTGTTCCGTTCACGAAAACACCTTTCATTGGTGAATAATTGCTCAAGTAAGGTAGCATATTTTTCTTTCCTTCGGCTAAATTATCTTTGATAGAATAACGACAATTTTCCTGAATTTTTTTCAAAATCGTTCCTTGTAAAAGCCAGTTGGCAGTTTTAGTTAGGATACCTTTTGTGTTTAGCACATAATCCATCTGATCAAAATAAATTTCTTTGGTAGCCGAATTGTAATTTGGAATTCCACTTAAATAAATCGTTCCGTTGATGCTTCCTGTCATATCGAGTGCAATAATCATTTTGCCATCTTTAGACCATAAATCGACTTTTTGAACTACAATTTTTCGACTTCCAGAAGCAAATTCTTTTCCTTGAAAATTTTTAGTAATAATTCGTGAAGCACTATCGTAAGTAGAAATTGCTGCAATCGAAGCCGTTGTTTTATTCGGCATTTTGGTAACCGATTTAAAAGTTACCGATTCTCTATTGAACGAAATTTTTGGCTGTTGTCCAACCATGGTTTGCATGCTACATTTTAATCCGAGTTCCATTTCGATTTTGCTTTTTCTCAAAACAGCATCGGTTACATAAACCTCAATCGGATTTAATTTGAACCAAGTTTCATATTGCTCACTTGTTAAAAATGGCGTACTCATTTTTTCTAAAACATCTAAAACATAAGGTTTGAAATCGCACGATTTTTCGATTGCGTCATCAATTTTTTTAGCCACTTTCGATTTAAAAATGGATAAAGTTGGATTGATAATATACGTAATCGGAACTTTTTTTCCGGCAACCAATATCGAGGGACTTTCGCTCCATTCGAAATCTTCAATTTTAGAAGTCGTATTCATCTTCCAATTGGATAATTTAGCATCGCTTAGCAACGTTATGGTTCCGTTTAAATTGATTTCTCTCGTGTCGTTCAATCCCATAAAATCGGTTCCGTACTTAAATTTTGACCAAATTTTTAAAGGTAAAATCGACTGGATTTTGCCGTCTTTTTCTATTAATTTGATAGTTCCAGTTTTCCAAATCTTCATTTCGCTTTTATCATCTTCAAGATTATTATCTTCATAAATCAATCCGGAAAGTGATTTATTTAACTGATTTTCAATTTCTTTCAAAGTGATTTCCATTGGCATATCAACAAATGAAGTCGTAGTTTTATAAACCATCGGAACATTTTCTGAAGGCATTGGTTTTAAAGCTGCGATTTTGTTACTTGTAGAACATCCAAAAAGAAATGACAAACTCAATAAAGACACTATTTTTTTCATTTTTAAAATTTGATATAAAAATTCTAAATTATTTTTGGTGTGAATGTAACAAAAAAATAAAACCTATGTCTAATAAGAAGATGTTAAATTACCGCTTTTGAGTTTAAATGATTTAAATTTGCATCACATTAGTTTCAATTTTGAAATAGTAAATAT
>NZ_DQDX01000190.1:8412-14676 GCF_003525665.1 Flavobacterium sp. | reverse complement strand
GCTAAAAGCTCGTTTACTACACGTACAAGATTTTGACAGATTCGTCATCGCTTACAGCCAAGCCGAGAAAATAAAAGGAAGCGGCGTTGCCAATGAAGGCATTGTTTCTACAAGATTAGGATTGAAAGGAATTCCGAATTTAGCTGAAGAATTAACCGTTGCCCGAAACTTATTTTTGCTAGAATACACAGGTGGAAAATTACACATTCCGACAATTTCTACAGCAAAATCTGTGGAATTGATTCGCGATGCAAAAGCCAAAGGATTGCAAGTTACCTGTAGCGTTGCCGTTCATAATTTGGTTTTAACCGATGAAAAATTAGATGGATTTGACACTCGATTTAAAGTAACACCACCATTGAGAACTGACAACGATAGAATTGCCTTAATTTCTGGAGTTTTAAATAATACAATAGATATAATTACATCCGACCATAATCCGATTGATATTGAACATAAAAAGATGGAATTTGATATGGCAAAAAATGGAACCATCGGATTAGAAAGTGCTTTCGGAGCTTTATTAACCGTTTTACCATTAGATAAAATCGTAGAAAAACTAACATTCGGAAGAACGATTTTCGGATTAAAAAATTCTGAAATAGCCGAAGGAAATAAAGCCAATCTAACATTGTTTTCAACAGAAGGCGAATGGATTTTTACCAAAGAAAACATCTTATCTAAATCTAAAAACTCTGCTTTTTTAGGAACAAAAATGAGAGGAAAAGTAATTGGAGTTTTCAATAACAACAAATTAATTTTAGGATAATTATGAATGATACTCAAAATAAAGACGCCGCACTAGTTGCGTATTTAACCATTTTAGGAGCTGTAATTGCCATTTTCATGAACAATGAAGAGAAAAAAACCGAATTTGCTTCGTTTCATATTCGTCAAGCTTTAGGAATTTTTCTATCGTTTTTTCTATTAGGATATTTTGTAGGTTATGCTGATAGTTGGACCGTTTCATCAGCATTCTATCTATTCTATTTTATCCTTTGGATTTACGGTTTTTCTGGAGCTTTATCTGGACAAAAAAGACTAATTCCAGTTGTTGGTGCATTTTTTCAAACTACTTTTAAAAGCTTATAATGAATTTATCTTTACATCACCTAGTTCGTGAACCTAAAATAAAATTAGATAAAAATCCGTTGCTTTTACTACTTCACGGTTATGGTAGCAATGAAGAAGATTTGTTTTCATTTGCAGCTGAGCTTCCAGAAGAATATTATGTAATTTCTGCTCGCGCACCTTATGACATGATGTATGGAAGTTATGCTTGGTACGCCATCAACTTTGATGCTGACGAAAATAAATTTTCAGATATTGAGCAAGCCAAAACATCACGCGATTTAATTTCGAATTTCATCGACGAATTACTTGCAAATTATGCAATTGATTCAGAAAATGTAACTTTAATTGGCTTCAGCCAAGGTTGCATTTTAAGTTATGCTGTGGCGGTTTCTTATCCAGAAAAAATAAAACGTGTTGTAGCAATGAGCGGTTATTTTAATGCCGAAATTGCAACAGAAAATTTCAAAGAAAACGATTTTAGTAATTTAAAAATATTTGCATCACACGGAAGTGTCGATCAAGTTGTTCCTGTAGATTGGGCTCGAAAAGCCGAACCAACGTTAAAACAACTAGGAATTGACATAGTTTACAAAGAATATCCAATTGGTCATGGCGTTTCTCCGCAAAACTTCTATGATTTTAAAAACTGGTTGCAACAATAAAAAAATAAGGTCTTGAAAATTTCAAGACCTTTTTTAGTTTTATATTATTCTGTAATCGGAATTTCTTCGCTGTCTAAACTTCCTGATACTTTGTTTCCTATTTCGCCATCGCCACTGTAAACAATTTCACCCGATTTTTTTAGAACAAAACCTTTCCAAGGAATTAATTGCCATTCGCCATTTACATAAGGTTGACCTTCGGCTTTGCGTGTTAAAATAATTGATTCGTCTTGATTTGGTAAAAATAATTCGGCATTATCAGCTTTTTCATCAAAAAGAACGTACGTGCATAATGTTGCATCATCGCTACTTGGGTTGTTGGCTGGAGACAATTGTAAACCGCTGAAAACTCTAACACATTCTTTATTAAGTTTAGACCAAGTATAACCTGCAGATGCCAAACATCCGTTATCGTCTTTATCGCCACCAAGAACTACATCTTTAGCAGCATCAACTGGCTCTGGTTTTACTTCTTCTTCTTTTTTAAAATAGTCGCACGAGATTATTGAAATCGATGCGAATAAAACTAGTATAGTTTTTTTCATTTTTATTCCATTTGTTGTTTTGGGTACAGAAAATTATCAACAGTTTCGAATGTAATTGAATTGTCGTCTTTCACAAAATATTTGATTAAAACATCACCCCATAAAGTTCCGTTGCTGTAGTCTGCTACTATCCAACGATGATTTAAAACTTTTATTTTGTTAATGATGAATTTTTGTTCACCCATTTTTGGTTGATCTACATATTTATTTCCTTCAGGCGCATCGTTGTAAGCCAACAAAGCGTCTTTTATTTGAGGAAGTAATTTGGTAACATCATAATTAGAAAAATATTCTTGAGCATTTTGATTATTCTCTAATGAAAAATAATTGGCATCGTATAAAACATTTTCAAACTGACTGATGCTGTCTTTCATTCGTTTGTTTTTATCTTCAAATCGCTTTTCGATAGTTGCATCTTTCTTGCTGTAATACATGTACGTAAAAACATTAATTAAAGCCGAAACAATAAATAAATATAAGAACAATTGCTTTTTCATGGTGTAATTTTATATTGAAATTTCTAAATTATCGTAAGCCAAAAACACATTTTTAGGTAGTTTTTTCTGCACTTCTTCGTGAAAACCTAAGATGTGACTTATGTGAGTAAAATATGCTTTTTCAGGTTGAATCAAAGTTACAAAATCTAATGCTTCCTGCAAATTAAAATGTGAATGATGTGGTTCTTCTCTTAACGCATTAACAACCAATACCTTTACACCTTTTAGCTTTTCAATTTCTGATGATTCTACCGTTTTCACATCAGTTAAATAGGCAAAATCACCAATTCGATAGCCAAAAACTTGTAAATTTCCGTGCATCACATTTATCGGAATAACTTTGAAATTTCCAATTGAAAATGGTTCGTTATTCACCACTTCATTCGATTGAATTGATGGCGCGCCAGGATATTTATTTTCGGTTTCAAAAATATAATCAAATCGCTTTTCTAAATTTTTTAATACCCTATCGTGAGCGTAAATCGGAATTGGACCTTGCTTAAAATTAAACGGACGAATGTCATCCATTCCAGCTGTATGATCGGCATGTTCATGAGTGTACAAAATGGCATCTACTTTTTGACATTTCGAAGTGAGCATTTGCTGTCTAAAATCGGGTCCGCAATCAATAACTATCGAATTGTTTTCGTCGTGAATCCAAACCGAAACACGCAACCGTTTGTCTTTTAAATCATTACTTAAACACACAGAATGATTGCTTCCTATAACAGGAATTCCTTGTGAAGTACCAGTTCCTAAAAAATAAACTTTCATTTAGCACGGTTTTTGTTATGATAAAACTACATCAGTATTTTTAGATGTTAATTTTCTACAAAAATAGAACTATTTATCTTTTAATACCGCAATCGTTTTATTAACTTTGCAATGTATATAAATGATTATGGGAAATAACGGACTTGATATTAAATTAAAAGGCGACAGAGTAATTGAGCAAATTCCTTCAATTAAGGATAAAGCATTGCGTATTAATTTGAATGAAAATATATACGGAACTTTTGCCGAAATTGGTGCTGGACAAGAAACAGTAAGACACTTTTTTAGATCTGGAGGTTCTTCTGGAACGATTGCAAAAGCAATGTCGGCCTATGACAAAGATTTTAGTGATGCTATTTACGGAATTGAAGGCGATGGACGATATGTAACCGAAAGTCGTTTGAAAAAGATGCTTTCGCATGAAGTAGATTTGATTGAAAAGCGTTTGGATAGAACAAAGCATCCTAATAAAATGTTCTTCAGTTATGCAAATACTGTTGCTACGATAGATTTTGCTAAACAATTTAAAGGTCATGGTTGGGTTGGAATTAAATACCAAATCGAACCAGACGAAGACTACAACGAGATTATTCTTCACATTAGATTTAAAGAAACTGACGCACGTTTACAACAAGAGACTCTTGGTATTCTTGGAGTGAACTTAATTTATGGTGCTTATTACAAATACAACGATCCTAAAAAATTGTTACGCTATTTGTACGACCATTTAGATAAAGATCAGTTAGAAATTGATACTATAAATTTTTCGGGACCACGATTTGCTAATGTGGACAACCGATTGATGAGTTTACAATTAGTGAAAAATGGTATGACCGATGCCGTAATGTTTGGACCAGACGGAAATAACATTTTGCCAGCCGCAGTTTTATACAAGAAAAATATTTTAGCATTAAGAGGAAGTTTCCGTCCGGTTACGAAAGTAAATATGGACATGTATGAGAAATCACTTGAAATGTTTGTTGCCGAAAATAAAGTTGAAAAAGAAAATACCTTTGTGATTTTCGAAATTACTTTGTCTAATTTACGTTCAGAAGGTGAAATTGACGAGCGCGATTTTATGGATCGAGCCGAATTGCTTTGTTCGCTTGGGCAAACCGTTATGATATCCAACTTTCAAGAATATTATAAAGTGGTTGAATATTTCTCTAGTTATACCAAAGCCCGAATGGGATTGGTTATGGGAGTAAATAACTTGGTTGATATTTTCGACGAGAAATACTACCGTCATTTAAGTGGTGGAATTCTAGAAGCTTTCGGAAAATTATTCTACAGAGATTTAAAAGTATATTTGTATCCAATGGAAGAAGATGGTGAAGTGATTACCTCACAAAACTTAAAAGTACATCCAAGAATGAAAGAATTGTACAAATTCTTCGCTTACAACGGAAAGGTTGTTGATGTACCAGTGAACGAAAAAGACAACTTAAAAATATTTTCGCGCGAAGTTTTAAAAATGATTAGCAAAGGAATTCCAGGATGGGAAAAAATGCTACCAACAGGTACAGCCGAATTAATTAAGCAACACCAATTGTTTGGTTACGACCCAAATAGAATTTTAGAAGAAGCATAATTCACTGAAATAAAAATGACAAAATCCTCAATTGTGAAAACGATTGGGGATTTTTTATATATTTACGATTACAGAGATACGATTGGAAAAAATTGGAAACGTTTGTTTATTGCAATGAGCAATAATTTAGGAGGCATTTAATAAACTATAAATAAAATGGGATATTACACTCGAGTATTTTGTTCAAGTAAAATCAAACCAAAAGTTAACTTATTAATTGAATATCTTACGGAAATTGGTCACACAGTTTGGACCAATCCAAAAGAATTAGAAGATGACTGGACTGACTTTGAATTAATGTATGATTCTGAAAGGTTGCCTTTGCTAATAGAATTAAATGAAAAAGGTAATTCTGATGGCTTAGCAGAACAAGAATTATTGGAATTTTTTGAATTTATAGGTAAAGCTAATATTTTTGAACTAAGCAAGAAAAAAGTAATCTCACATTTAGACAGAACAGAATACATAGTTTGTATACAGCTTCCAACAAATGATATCATTGATGAAGGTTATGATGTAAATGGCAATTTAATGAGTTACTTAGAAAGAAACTTTTCTGGAATGACTCACGCAGACAGAGAAGGTTTTTACTTGAATAATAAGTTACTCTTAAAAATAAAATAAACGATATCAAACAGTCGTTTTCAAACACTATGAAACAACATCAGAAAAACTTAGTATCAATAGCTTTTGTATTTATTCTATTTATTGGTTTTTATATTTATTTCTCAGAATATGATGTTTCACCGTATTTATCAATTCATTTTTTTATCGTAACTTTTATATTCAGTTTGATTTTCATCAAAAATAACCTTCGGAATAAAAAGCTAAAACTATTTTTTTCTGGTATAATCCTACTTTTTACAATTATGCTTTTTTTATGGGAAGTACTTTTAGCAAGCCTGAAAAGCGCTAATGAAATTTCTCAAACATGGAAAATCAATGAATTTGAAATTCAATCTGTAACTCGAGAATATAATGGTCAGGAACCAAGTTTTTATACCTTGAAAGAAGTTTATTTCTTTGGTTTAATTTATAAAGAAATGGGGATATCATTTCCAAAAAACATGACTAAAATTGATAATAAATGTATTTTAGAATTTGTTGACGTTAATCTGGCT
>NZ_DQDX01000190.1:4830-8338 GCF_003525665.1 Flavobacterium sp. | reverse complement strand
CAAGAAAAATAGTAGTTTCTAAAACCAATCGTTAGTAAACAATTCAAATAAAAAACATAAATTCCCAAACTCCGCAATGAGTTCCTAAAATGCTGCTCAAATGTCTCCTGACTTTGCGCTTTCAAATTAAAAAACTATTTTATTTTTCCCAAATCGGGAACTTTTAATTATCTTTGACAAAAATTCAAACTTTGAGAATAATTTCAAAAAAAATATTGCGTGATTTTTGGGAAGTTCATTCAGATGCAGAACAGCAACTTAAATCATGGTTTCAAGAGACAAGTAATGCCAATTGGAATAATCCAAATGAACTAAAAAAAGACTATCCAAGTGCAAGTATTTTATATAACAATCGTGTTGTTTTTAATATCAAAGGAAATAATTATAGATTAATCATTAGAATTAACTATAACTATCAAATGATTTGGATTCGATTTATTGGAACGCACGCAGAATACGATAAGATTAACGCTAACGAAATTTAAAAGCTATGGAAATTAAACCAATAAAAACCGATAAAGACTATCAACAAGCGTTGGAAAGATTGGAGGTCATCTTTGATGCTGCATTAGGTTCTAAAGAAGGCGATGAACTGGAAGTATTAGGAATTCTTATTGATCGATATGAAAACGAACATTTTCCTATAGGTATGCCAGATCCAATTGAAGCCATTAAATTTAGAATGGAACAAATGGGTTACAATCAATCTGATTTAGCAAAAATTGTTGGATTAAAAAGCCGTGCAAGTGAAATTTTAAATCGCAAAAGAAAACTTACTTTAGAAATGATTCGCCAACTTCATGAAAGTTTAAATATTCCTACAGATGTTTTAATTCAATCGTATTAGATTCTTAAAATCCTAATACTCAAAAACTCCATACTCACTAGTAATAGTCAGTTTTTTGGTTTCGCTTGCTTCTACTCTACCTACAATTTGTGCGTCAACTCCGAATGATTTAGAGATTTCAATTATATCATTGGCAATGTCTTGCGGAACATATAATTCCATTCTATGACCACAATTGAATACTTGGTACATTTCCTTCCAATCGGTTTTAGATTGCTCTTGAATCAATTGAAATAATGGTGGCACTGGAAATAAATTATCTTTTATAACATGAACATTATCTACAAAATGCAAAACTTTGGTTTGTGCTCCACCAGAACAATGTACCATTCCGTGAATTTCATTTGAAGTATACTTATCTAAGATCGATTTGATAATGGGCGCATACGTTCGAGTTGGCGAAAGCACTAATTTTCCTGCATCGATTGGCGAATTTGCAACAGCATCAGTCAATTTCACATTTCCAGAATACACTAAGTCTTTTGGAACAGAACTATCAAAACTTTCTGGAAATTTATCTGCTAAATAATTGGCAAAAACATCATGTCTTGCCGATGTTAATCCGTTGCTTCCCATTCCGCCATTGTAACCTTTCTCGTATTTGGCTTGACCAAAAGAAGCCAATCCTACAATAACATCACCAGGTTTAATATTGGCATTATCAATTACTTTGTTGCGTTTCATTCTAGCTGTAACGGTAGAATCTACGATGATTGTTCGCACTAAATCGCCTACATCAGCAGTTTCGCCACCAGTAGAATGAATGGTTACGCCAAATGTTTTTAACTCGGTAATAAGTTCTTCGGTTCCGTTGATAATTGCAGAAATTACTTCGGCTGGAATTAAGTTTTTATTTCTTCCGATAGTTGATGAAAGTAGAATATTATCGGTAGCACCAACACATAATAAATCGTCGATGTTCATGATTAATGCATCTTGAGCAATGCCTTTCCAAACAGAAATATCGCCAGTTTCTTTCCAATACATGTAAGCTAATGACGATTTTGTTCCGGCCCCATCGGCATGCATTATTAAACAATAGTCTTCGTCATTGGTTAAATAATCGGGAACAATTTTGCAGAAAGCTTTAGGAAATAAACCTTTATCAATATTTTTTATGGCGTTGTGAACATCTTCTTTTGATGCAGAAACTCCGCGCATTGCATAGCGTTGGCTGTTATCAGAACTCATTATTTGCGTTGTTGTGTTGTCCTGCAAAGATAGTAATTTGAATTTCGAATAAAGAACTACAAATTAGTATTTTTTAAAGTTTTGATGATTATTTATTTCCAATCAACCATCACGGCATTGGTAAACAAATTGATTCTTGAATTTAGTAAACCCACTGTGAATTTTTTAATTGTTCGCTGCGAAATTCCATCATTAGAAGTAGACATAAAAATTAAATCGGCTTCGTTTGGCGAGAATCGAACGTCCAAATCATTAAATCCAGATGGCTTTTCTACTGGAACTTCTGTTGTGAGACCAGTTCCAAAATTATGCATGTAAATTCTTGAATCCAATTGTCTGTAATTTGCGTTTTCAAACCCAGTGATATCACGACAGAAAACAATGCGTTGGTTATTTGCCGAAAGGTGAATTCCATTAATTGCGCCGTTAATGCCAGAAATAACTGTATTTAGTAAAGCACCAAACGGATTTATTGTATACAATTCGACATTGTATCCGTTGCTATCATTGACTTTTAATGCAATTACCGATCCGTCATAACTCCAATCACATTCGGTTATGAATTTGCCATTTGGGGTTTGGTATATTTGGGTTAAACCCGAACCATCAGCATTAATAATATACAATTTATCAAAATTTGGATAGATGATTTGAGAACCATTAGTTTTCCAGGCAAACTTCGCGTAATCAAAATTAAAAGCTGCAATTGGAACTGTATTAGTTACTTTAAACAAACCAGAACCATCATAATTCATGGTATAAATATGATTTTGAGAACCGTCAGATTGCATAAAAGCAATTTTGGCCGCTTGTAAATTTTTGACAGGTCGGAAGCTATTTTTGGCAGAAGAAGTCAATTGCAATTGATTTCCAGCATCGTCGGCTGTGTAAATTACGCTGTTCGATTCGATTTTTTTACAGAATAAAAAACGTGCATCAGGGAAATTTTTAGTTCTAAAAGAGCGAATCGGACTGTAAACAGGATCGTTAATTCCGTCTGAAACTACTACTTGCCAGATGTATTTGGTGCTAAAAGCTAAATTGGTCAAGTTTAAAGTTGTCGCAGTTAGATTTTCAAAAGTAACAACCTCATCAGTAACATCGTTTCTTAGAATCACGGTTGAAGTCAACTCATCTTCATCATTGGCATCGGTAACGGTCCAAGTTAAATCTAACGTTAGGTTTTGATTAGTTGCATTATCAGCTGGTGAAGTTAAAACCGGAATGGATGGCGGCGTATTTCCAGCAGTTGAAACTTTTAGTTCATAGACAATTTCAACTTCGGCATCTGTAGTAATAGTAACGGCCTCGAATTTTGCTAAATAACCGTCTTTTCTAGCTTCAAAAGAATAATCTCCAGCTGGAACATCATTAATTTGAAAATTTCCTTCGGCATCGGTAAAAACTATACTTGAGTTTGGACTTGAAGAAATTCTAACATTTTCGAGAGGTTCGAATGTGTCTTCTTTC
>NZ_DQDX01000190.1:0-4684 GCF_003525665.1 Flavobacterium sp. | reverse complement strand
GAATGTGTCTTCTTTTACCACTTTTCCTTTTATTGATCCTTTGCCATCATCGCCAAGTTTTTCTTCACTACAAGAAAATAGGAAAATTAGTAAAACAAATGGGATATATTTTAATAGTTGATTCATAACAATGCCTTTTTATTTTTTTCCGAAGTAATACACAAATCCGATTCCTGCTCGCCAATAATTATCGTTTAATTTACCAGCCGAAATGTAATCTATTTCATCCGAAAAGGTTAAATTTTGTTCTCCAAAAACACGTACTCCAGCATTTTTAGCAAATAAATATTCTAGTCCAAATCCGAATTGGGTTTTCATATGATACTTAAGTATGTAGGATGTTCCAGCTGCGCCAAAACCAGCGTAAAAATAAGGAGTTAGCTTATCTTTTGGCAGTAGAAAAAATTCGGTATTTATATCAAATGAGCCGTAACTGTCGTCAAATTTATCTTTATTTGATAAACCAAAAAGTTGCAAAGAAGCTGAAAAATTAAAATAAGGACTCAAAGCAACTTTACCACTCGCGCGAACAAAATGTTTAGCCTGCGGATTTTCATAATCGCTATCGATGTAAGTTACACCTGACGCAAAATCGACTCCGTATTTTTTTCTAATTTTATTAGTTGTTCTTCCATAAAGAAGCGCAGCATCGGCATCGGTTTCTTCAACAGAATACTTTGCATATACTTTGTCCATTGTTTCTTTATCGGCAGTAGTTTTCCAAATTCCGTCTTGAATTCCTTCAATAACTAATGATTCTACCGCTTTTTCAATAGCTTCTGTAACTGCAAGATGCACTGGCTCGTTTTTGGTAAAACCAGTTTCAACTTCTAGCAATCGTTTGAAGCTAACATATCTAAACAAACTCGCATCAATGGCTTGTGAAAGAATAGTTTTAGAAACATAAACTGTTTTTAGAATTTCACCATTTGAAGTAGAAACCAATCGCAAATAAATTGAAATTCGATCTTGTCTGTAACGCGTAGATGAACCTGCTCCAAAATATCTCGCACCAAAACCTCCAGTTATAATATTGCTATCATACGAAACGATTCCGCCTTCAAGAATTACTCCAGCGTACAATAATGGTGTAAGTTGTGTATCATTCGGATTGGCATTTTTTAGATACTCTTGTCTTGTAGAACGAATAATATTTCGCTCGTTAAGCAAGTTTCCAAGATTTTCTCTTTCAATAGGAATAAACCATTTAGAATCTTCTAATGCTTTAATTAAAATAGAACTTGCGCCTTGAGTAACTGCTGTACTAAAAGTACTTCCAGTTTCAAGAGCTTTATATTGACCTGTTTGATCTCTAAATTTATAAACGCCAACTACCACTTTGTCTTTTGGACTAGGAAGGTTTTTGAGCAATTTTGTAGCGCTAGTAGCTTCTCCTAAAGTTGCTTTTTGAACATCAACAGGTTGATTAAAATAGGCTCCGCAACTTGAAAATAGAAAAACTAATAATAGGCTTGTAATTTTTAATAACTTCATTTATTATGGATTTGGGATAATAACTTGAGTCTCTTCGCCGGTGACGGTATCTAAAATGTTTATTGTTAAACCTCCTGTGGATTGATAAACCTCAACAGAAAGACTTCCAAAAACATAATTACCCTCGGATATTCCGTCTTCACCAAATTGTTGGGTAAACAACGATCTAGAAACTTGATTTAATAATTGTGAATTTAAATTTTCTGTGAATCGTTCAATTTCTGAGCGTTCATCTTTTGGAGTTGCTTTATCTTTATACAAATTTTGAGATTCGGCAGAGCTTAATAGCCATTGATAATTGAAAGTATCACCGCCAAAAGCAGGGTTTCTTGGTTTATAAACTAACTCTTGTGCAAATGAAAAACCAGAAATAAAAAGAAAAAAAAGAAGTAATAATTTTTTCATAGTTTAATACCTAATTATTTGTTCACTTTGACGTTCTAAATTTTTAAAATGTTTAAAAACGGCATTAGCAGATTCTTGAGCCATATAGGTCAGATAGTCTTCATCTGGCTTAATTATAAACTCTGAAATCATATCTGTATCAACAAATATAGTCATTTTTGTGTTTCTACCAATTGTTAATTCTTCAACAAGTTTAACAATTTTATTAGCTTTCTTATTTATTTTACCATATTCTGTGTAAAATAAGTCGTAAAAGTCTTTACCAAATTTAGTTTTTGTTTCGTCAAATACTAATCCGGTTAACTCTAAACCATCGGCTGGTTGTTCTTTAATCTCTAGTGACTTTTTTTTTTCGCCAATAACAATTCGGTCTTTACCGATGATATTTCCTTTTTCGTCAAAAAGCAATAACAGTAGCGTTATTTCATCGTCTTTACTGGTGTTGATTTGAGTTTTAGATAAATCTTTAATTTGATTTGCTTCTAATGTTTCTCTTCCAGATTGTGCGTTGGTAGATTTATTTCCGTCTTTACCTCCATTTTTAATTACAGATAGTTTGTATGAAATTGATTTGTAAACATCGGTTAAATTTTCGGCAGTTCCTTTAATTATAATCAGATCTTCAGTGTAACTAACTTCAATTTTAGCTTTTACTTCTTTATTCATTGTTTGTGAAAAAGCGATAAAAGGTAAAATTAAATAGATATGAAGGAAAAATTTTTTCATGATTTATTTATTAAGAATTATAACCGAACCCGAATTTCCTGATTGATTTATGGTTAAATCTTTAGAAATACTATTTGCTCCAATATTGATAATATTTAAGTTATTTCCTGTTTGTGTAAAATTAGAATTGATTGTACTGTTGGTTGACAAATTAAAATCAATTACATTATTATTGAAACCTTGTTGCGACACAAATTGATTGATTTGATTGGCAGTTTTGTCTAAAAAAATAAAATTATCAGAACCATTTTGGTTTAGATTTACATTAGAATTAGACGAATTAATAGTGGTTCTAGCTTGATTGTTATCACCAATTTGCTGAATAAAAATGGCGTTTTGTGTAGTTACATTTGCAGCATTATTATTTTCTAGCGTAGAAAATTTAGAAAGTGTAAGTAAAGAATTTTGCTTATTACTAAAAACGGAAGAAAACTCATCTTGCTCTTCTTGAGCGAAACAAGTTCCTAATGAAAATAATAAAAGTATACCCGATAAAAGTTTGGTTTTCATGATTTTCATATAATTAATAAAGCAAGGCAGCTTTAAAAGAAAACTGCCTTACTCTATAGTTAAAATTTAGTTAGATTGTGTAACTGTTGACATGTTACTGTTACCAAGTTGAGTTACAGTACTTAGGTGTAAGCTACCAGATTGAGTAGTTGTTGCACTATTTCCATTACCAATTTGATCTACAAATGAATCATGATCACCAAGTCCATATTGAGAAGTAGTAGCTATATTATTATTACCTTGTTGGAAATGATCAGCAATGTTGTCATCACTATCACCACTCATAGAACCTTGAGTTTGAGTAGATGTATTGTTGTTTCCATTTTGCATAGAATAAGCATAGTTATCATCTCCTCTTTGAGTTTGAGTAGCTGTATTATTTGCTGAAGGATTCACTGCACTTGGAGTACCTTGATCAATTATTGCATCGTTACCATCTCCTATTTGAGTTTGGTAAGCATTGTTACCGTCTCCAAGAGCATTTGATTCATCATTTTGCCATACTTGTGCAAAGTTTCCGTTACCAACTTGTCTTTGGTCAGATTCTTGATCATTTTGTCCTTGAATAGAATTAGCTTGGTTGTTACTACCCGTTTGACGTTGTCTTGCGTAGTTTTCATTGCCTATTTGTTGTGCGTAGGCAGAGTTTAAACTTCCTGTTTGTTTTTGGTAAGATGTATTATCATCTCCATCTTGTAAAGCTGTTGCAGTATTACCAGAAGAACCATTTGGTCCAGAAGACTGATCTTGTTCTGCATCATTGTCATCTCCAATTTGAGTAACAAAAGCATCATTGTTGTCAAATCTTTGTTTTTGGATAGAAGTATTATCATCTCCATCTTGCGATGTTGTTGCATAGTTCGTTTGCGCTTGACCAACTCCTTGATCAATTGTAGCGTCATTTCTATCGCCAATTTGCAATACATAACCTTCGTTAGAATCTCCATGCTGACCAACATTAGCTTCGTTGTCTGCACCACTTTGATTAACACTTGCAATGTTCGATAATCCACTTAAAGGACCAACTGCACCATCTTGTACAACAACAGAGTTGTTAGAACTTCCTGCTTGTAACACAGTAGAACCATTTGAAGTTCCCGCTTGTGATACACTACTTGAATTTGCCTGAGCAAAAGCTACTGTTGTAGCTAGCATCAATGAGATGCTTAAAAACACATTTTTCATAATTTAAATAATTTGGTAAATGATTAAAATTAGGTTAGTGCTTTAGATTTGGGAAAAAATAAATTTAAACTAAACTTTAAAATTCAATCCCACAACGACGTCTTTTTGTAGAACTTGAACTACACAAAACTACGACAAGTGTTGTAAAGAAAATGTAAGTAATGCATTAAATTTATAAAAAATGTCAATATTTTCGATACATAATATTTATAGTCGCCAAAATACATCAAATTCTCAAAAATATAAGAATTTTACCTATGAAAGTGGAATATCACTACGTAAAAATACGTATACTAAATACAAAACAAAAAAATAAAGTACTGATTTTTAGGTATTTATATTTTATCGATTAATTACTAAAACT
>NZ_DQDX01000219.1 GCF_003525665.1 Flavobacterium sp. | reverse complement strand
TTTGTCATTTCGACGAAGGAGAAATCACACAAAGTAATCACGAGTGAGATTCCTGCGGAATGACAACTAGGAACATAAAAAACGGCTCACTTTCGCAAACCGCCTTTTAAACTTTTAAACCATTAAACTCTTAAACTATTTTTAAGAATTCATAATCGATTCAATCTCATCCACTTCAATAGGAATATTTCTCATTAAGTTAAACGCTTCACCTTTTTCTTGAATTACCATATCATCTTCAATACGAATTCCGAAACCTTCTGCTGGAATGTAAATTCCTGGTTCAACGGTGAACACCATATTGGCTTGCATTGGTTCGTGTAATAATCCGTAATCGTGTGTGTCTAATCCCATGTGGTGAGATGTTCCGTGCATGAAATATTTTTTGTACGCTGGCCAATCTGGATTTTCGTTTTGAACATCGGCTTTGTCAATTAATCCCAAGCCTAAAAGTTCGGAAGTCATGATTTTACCAACTTCTACATGATATTGTTTCCACAAAGTTCCTGGAACTAACATTTTTGTTGCTTCATTTTTCACACGTAAAACCGCGTTATACACTTCTTTTTGTCTATCAGAAAAACGTCCCGAAACCGGAACCATTCTAGTCATATCACTTGAATAATTCGCATATTCTGCACCAACGTCAAGCAAAATCAAATCACCTTCGTTACATTGTTGGTTGTTTTCAATATAATGCAACACATTCGCATTATTTCCCGAAGCAATGATTGGCGTATAAGCAAAACCTTTGGAACGATTTCTTAAAAATTCATGCGCAAATTCGGCTTCTATTTCGTATTCCATTACGTTTGGTTTTACGAAATTCAAAATTCTACGAAATCCTTTTTCAGTGATATTACACGCTTCTTGAATCAAATCCAATTCTTCGCTTTCCTTTACAGAACGAATTCTTTGCAAAATAGGATTCGATTTCTCTACTTTATGTGCAGGATAATTTTCCTTCCACCATTTGATAAAACGCGCTTCACGAGTTTCAGTTTCAATTACGGCACGATAATGCTCGTTGGTGTTGATATAAATTGTGTCGGCATAAGTCATAACTTCTTTCAAAGTTTTATGAAAATCTTGCAGCCAAATCACGGTTTTAATTCCAGCAACTTCAAAAGCTCTTTCTTTAGTAAGTTTTTCGCCTTCCCAAATTGCGATGTGTTCGTTAGTTTCTTTTAAAAATAAAATCTCTTTCAAATGCTCATATGGCGCATCCGGAAAAAGCAACAAAATACTTTCTTCTTGATCAACACCCGATAAATAAAAAATATCGCGATGTTGTGCAAAAGGCAAAGTAGAATCGGCAGAAACTGGGTAAATATCGTTCGAATTAAAAACAGCAACACTATTAGGTTTCATTTGTGCCGTGAATTTTGCTCTGTTTTTAATAAACAAATCACGGTCTATTTGATGGTATTTCATATGTAAGTTTTTATTGTTTTTTAATGGTCATATGCAATCGCCAAGTGGCTCATGTCATTTTGAATAAATTTGATAATTTCTATTTACCAAAATTACACAAACTATCTTTTTAATGTGTAGCCAAATGGCGTTATTTTTTATTTACACGAATTTCACGAATTAGCACGAATATTAAGTACACAAATATTACACGAAGCAAAATATTCGTGAAATAATAAAGACAAAGAATTCGTGAAAATTTGTGAAATTCGTGTAAAATCACAACGCGTTTTTACGAATACGACTCATGTGACGAGACGAAATTCCTAAAAACGAAGCCAAATAATGCAACGGAACTTCTTGCAGTAATTTAGGTTCGGTTGCTAAAAGTTTTTTGTAACGTTCTTCAGGCGTTAATGTTAGCAAGTCAATTCGATAATCATCGATTAAGCAAATTTGTTTCTCAATAACATTGTAATAAAACTGATGAAATGCTTTGTTATTTTCTATCAAATCCTTGAACGTTTTCAAATCAACAATCCACAATTTACAATCGGCAATTGCTTTTATGTTTTTTCTTGATGGTTTTCCAAATAAAAAACTGCTTAATGAAGAAGTAACTGAGTTTCTCAGCGCCAAATAAGTCGTCTTTTCTTCATCCAAAATTTCGATGGAATGCTGCAAAATGCCACTTTCAACAAAGCAAAAATGCTGGCATACTTCATTTTCCTTGACAAAAAAATCGTTTTTCTTTAAATGTAAAACTTGAAAACTTGCTCTAGCCTTCACAAGCAATTCTTCCATAGATTGCTCATTCACATCAATAAATTGACATAAATAATCAAGAAAAGCATCGTTTGATTTTAAAACTGGCATTTGTAAAAGTTTCAACAAAAATATCCAAATACTTTTCAACTCAGATTAAAATCTATATTTTTATAAAAAATTTCACAATGAGAACTAAATTTTTGTCACTGCTTTTTCTTTTTGCAATTAGTCTTCACGCACAAGACAAAAAATCTTATCAACTATTTGATAAAAACGGAAAGAAAGTCTCTTACGATAAATTGTTAAAAGCATCTTTAAAAACACAAGTTGTTCTTTTTGGAGAATATCATAATAATTCTGTTTCACATTGGTTGCAACTTGAATTAACTAAAGATGTTGCAGCAAAAACACCTGTGGTTCTTGGTGCAGAAATGATAGAAGCCGATAATCAAACACAATTAAACCAATATTTGAAAGGTGAAATTGATCAAAAGAAGCTAGATTCTACAGCGCGTTTGTGGAAAAATCATCCAACAGATTACAAACCTTTGGTTGATTTTGCTAAAGAAAATAAATTCGATTTTATTGCAACGAATATACCAAGACGTTATGCTTCCATGGTTTTCAAAAAAGGATTAGAAGAACTTCAAACACTAAAAGACGAAGAAAAATCCTGGATTGCACCTTTACCAATAGAATTCGACATCAATCTTCCGGGTTATCAAGGAATGATGAACATGCAAGGCGGACATGCAGGCGACAAAATGCCAAAAGCTCAAGCCATAAAGGACGCAACAATGGCTTATTTAATCAATAAAAATGTAAAGCCAAACTCGGTTTTCATTCATTACAACGGAACTTACCATTCAGATAATTTTGAAGGAATCAATTGGTATTTAAAAAAATACAACCCAACCATTGAAATTATAACCATTTCATGTGTCGAGCAAAAAGATGTTTCTAAATTAGAGAAAGAGAATTACAATAAAGCCAACTACATTCTCGTTATAGATGAAGATGTAACAAAAACGTATTAAAATCGTCTAATTTATTTGAAACGAATGGCTTGCGCATTTTTTGCAATCCATTTTCCCGCTTTCCGTTGCAATGTTTATTGTTTTGAAAGAACAAAACAATAAACATTTTCACTGCAATCGGGGTTAAAAACCTAAACCATAGCATGAAAAAACTTCTAGTTACAACATTTTTATTGGCATTGATGATTCCGTTTTTTTCGTGTTCTACAGACGATAACGAAGAACCAATGCTTATCGTAAAATTTAAATTCGATAAAAATCAAGCTAGATTAAATAATTTAGGCCAGCCATCAACGGTAGCTTCAGGAAATGCAGCGCAATCGCCAACTTTCAATTCCATTTCGGCACATTATCTAGAATTGGCGCCAACAGCAACAACACAACTGGGCAATGGTGCAATTTTATATCACGCGCCAGAAACTTCTCTTGGAGGAAGCAATGCCATCGATTTTAGTCAGTCCAAAATTGTAGGCCAAGACGAAGTTTTTCTAAAAATTCCACTTAGTCAATTACAATCAGGAAATTACGAATGGTTGAGAGTTTCACTTTCTTATCAAAATTACAGCATCAACATTAGAAACCAAGGAGTTGATTATGCAGGAACTTTAGTAAGTTTCGTTGGTTTCAATAATTATATAGGATCGCATTCCATAGGAAACAATATTTTTCCAATAAACGGAAATCGTGCACAAGGTTATTGGGCATTTGCTTTAAACAATCAACCGTATTCTTCGTCAGGTCAAGCACCGGCAGGAGCAACCACGGTTCCAAATCCACTTGCATCTACATCACCAATTCCTGCTGGTTCGTGCGTAGTAACAGGAAAATTTCCAACCAATTTAGTTATTACAGGAAACGAAACTAAAGACGTGACCATCACACTTTCACTTTCAATAAACAACAGTTTCGAGTGGAGCGAAGTAATTCAAGACGGTAAATTTGAGCCTTCTCAAGGAGAAAATGTGGTCGATATGGGATTACGCGGATTAATTCCAACGTTTGTAAAGTAATTTTGTTTAACAAAAAACCGCGATATTTATCTTCTTAACACTTTGAAAATCAACAAGTGTTAAAGCCACTTTAAATTCATTATAAATTACACCGAAAAGGTTGTAGTTAATATCAAATAGCTGTATTTTTGTGTGATTTTTTAAAATAAATTATACAATCTTATGGCAAAATCTGCACTTTTAAAGTCATCTATCGCAAAGAAATATTGGATGGCTCTTACAGGTTTATTTTTATGCTTGTTTTTGGCAGGACATTTAGCTGGTAATCTTCAGTTAATTTTTAGTGATGCATTGCATTTCAATCAGTACGCATTGTTCATGACGTCAAATCCAGCGGTAAAATTACTTTCTTACCTAACTTACATTTCAATTCTTTTTCACGCGGTTGATGGTTTTTTACTAACCTATCAAAACATCAAAGCAAGACCAATTGGTTATGCTAAAAACAACCCGAGTAAAAACAGTAGCATTTCTTCAAGAAATATGGCTGTTTTAGGAACATTAATTTTAGTGTTTATTGTAACGCACATGGTTAATTTTTGGGCAAAAATGCATTTTGACGAAAACATGCCTTTGCAAACAGTAACTGTAGAAGCGATGGGGCAAAAACAAGAATTATATCTTACTACAAATGAAGGATATTTGCCTGTTGCTCAAATAGCAAAAAGCTATGAGGATGCTACAAAAACTGGAGCGCAATCGTACATTGCAAACACAACTGAGTTCTACAACACACAAGCTAAAGTAAAAATTGGTGAAGGTTACAAAGATTTACACAAAATAACAGTTGCCTTTTTTAAGGATGCTAAATTTGGTTTGATTGCTACAATCTTATATGTAATTGCAATGGCAGTTTTAGCTTTTCACTTATTACACGGATTCAGCAGTGCGTTTCAATCACTTGGATTAAACAATCCAAATTGGACGCCAAAAATCAAATTCTTTGGAGCTGCTTTTGCAATTATAGTTCCAATTTTATTTGCAATTATTCCGGTTTACATTCACTTTTTCTTAAAATAATCAACATCAGATATACATTATGAAGTTAGATTCAAAAATACCAGAAGGTCATATTTCTAAAAAATGGACCGATTATAAAGATCATTTAAAATTAGTTGCTCCAAACAATAGACCAAAAATTGATATTATTGTAGTTGGAACTGGTTTAGCTGGTGCATCTGCTGCAGCTTCGCTTGGAGAAATGGGATACAATGTAAAAGCATTTTGTTACCAAGATTCACCAAGAAGAGCGCACTCAATTGCTGCACAAGGTGGAATTAACGCTGCCAAAAATTATCAAAATGATGGTGATAGTATCTTTAGATTATTCTATGATACTATTAAAGGTGGTGATTACAGAGCGCGTGAAGCAAACGTTCACCGTTTAGCAGAAGTTTCAGGAAATATTATCGACCAATGTGTAGCTCAAGGTGTTCCTTTTGCTCGTGAATATGGTGGATTATTAGATAACCGTTCGTTTGGTGGAACACAAGTACAACGTACTTTTTATGCTGCTGGACAAACTGGTCAACAATTATTATTAGGTGCTTATTCAGCACTTTCTAGACAAATTGGTTTAGGTCGCGTTAAGCAATTTAACCGTCACGAAATGCTAGATTTAGTAAAAGTAGACGGAAAAGCACGCGGAATTATCGCACGTAATTTAGTTACAGGTGAACTAGAAAGACATTCAGCTCATGCTGTTGTTATTGCAACTGGTGGATATGGAAACGTATATTTCCTTTCTACAAATGCAATGGGAAGTAACGTAACTGCGAGCTGGAAAATTCATAAAAAAGGAGCGTTCTTTGCAAATCCTTGTTTTGTGCAAATTCACCCAACTTGTATTCCTGTTCACGGAACTAACCAAGCTAAGCTTACTTTAATGTCTGAATCTTTACGTAACTCAGGAAGGATTTGGGTTCCTAAGAAAAAAGAAGATGCTCAAGCTATTCGTGAAGGCAGATTAAAGCCAACAGATTTAGCAGAAGAAGAAAGAGATTATTATTTAGAAAGAAAATATCCTTCTTTTGGAAATTTAGCGCCAAGAGATATTTCATCAAGAGCTGGAAAAGAAGTTTGTGATGAAGGAAGAGGTATTGAAGCAAATGATACTAATGAAGGTGTTTTCCTAGATTTCTCTTCAGAAATTCAAAATAAAGGTAAACAAGCTGCTTTTGCACAAGGAAATCACAATCCAACACCTGAAGAAATAACAACTTTAGGGAAACAATGGTTAAAAGAAAAATACGGTAACTTGTTTACAATGTACCAAAAGATTACAGATGAAAATCCGTATGAAACTCCAATGAAAATTTATCCAGCGGTTCACTACACAATGGGTGGCGTTTGGGTTGATTATAACTTACAATCAACTATTCCTGGTTGTTTCGTAGCTGGAGAAGCTAATTTCTCTGATCACGGTGCAAACCGACTTGGAGCTTCGGCTTTAATGCAAGGTTTAGCCGACGGATATTTTGTTCTTCCTTACACGGTTTCAAATTATTTAGCAGACGAAATTAGAACTGGTAAAATATCAACAGAAACTCAAGAATTTATCGATGCTGAAAACAACGTTAAAAATTCAATCGAGAGTTTATTGAAAAATAAAGGTTCTAAATCGGTTGATCATTTCCACAAACGTCTTGGTTTGATTATGTGGAATAAAGTTGGAATGGCTCGTAACGAAGCTGGACTAAAACAAGCTATTGAAGAAATTGCTGCTTTAAAAGAAGAATTCTACAACGATGTTTATGTTCCTGGAACGGCAGACGAATTAAATCCTGAATTAGAAAAAGCACTTCGTGTTGCCGATTTCATCGATTTAGGTCAGCTTATGGCAATGGATGCTTTACAAAGAAAAGAATCTTGTGGTGGACATTTCCGTGAAGAATATCAAGATGCAGAAGGAGAAACACTTCGTGATGACGAAAACTTCTCTTTTGTAAGTGCTTGGGAATATATGGGTTATGACATCAGCAAAGAAATTCTTAATAAAGAAGAATTGAAATACGAGTTTATCAAAATTGCAGCTAGAAATTATAAATAATATACAGTATGTCTTCAGCAAAAAATATAAATATAAACCTTAAAATTTGGCGTCAGAAAAACGCTAAAGCAAAAGGTAGCATGGAAACTTATAAATTAGATAATGTTTCTACTGCAAGTTCGTTTTTAGAAATGCTTGATCAATTGAACGAGCAACTAATTAACGACAAAAAAGAACCAGTAGCATTCGATCACGATTGTCGTGAAGGAATCTGCGGAATGTGTTCGTTATACATCAACGGACGCGCTCACGGACCAGATACTGGAACAACTACATGTCAGCTACACATGCGTAAATTCAACGATGGCGATACAATTTTTATCGAGCCATGGAGAAGTAAAGCGTTTCCAGTTGTAAAAGATTTAGTAGTTGATAGAAGTGCTTTCGATAGAATTCAACAAGCTGGTGGTTTTGTTTCTGTAAATACCTCTGGAAATACTATTGATGCTAATGCAACTCCAATTCCAAAAGACGATGCTGATAAAGCGTTTATGGCTGCTGCATGTATTGGTTGTGGTGCTTGTGTTGCAACTTGTAAAAACGGTTCAGCAATGTTATTCGTTGGAGCTAAAGTATCTCAATATGCTTTGTTACCACAAGGAAAAGTAGAAGCTTCGCAACGTGTTTTAAACATGGTGCGTCAAATGGACGAAGAAGGTTTCGGAAACTGTACTAATACTGGCGCATGTGAAGTAGAATGTCCGAAAGGAATTTCTCTAGAAAACATCGCTCGTATGAACAGAGAATATTTAAAAGCAAGTATTAAGTAATTAATCACTTCTCGAAATAATCAAGAACGCATTCATTAATTTGGATGCGTTTTTTTTTATCTTTGAAAAACCAACTTACAACACAATGAGAAAAATTCTTTCAGCACTATTTCTATTCACTTCAATAGTTTCATTCGGACAAAATTACCACAAACACGTCAACCCAATGATTGGAACTGGCGGACACGGACATACGTATCCTGGCGCAACGGTTCCGTTTGGAATGGTACAACTTTCTCCAGATACTAGAATTGATGGAAGTTGGGATGGATGTTCGGGTTATCATCACGATGATTCTGTGATTTACGGATTTTCTCACACACATCTAAACGGAACTGGTTGCACCGATTATGGCGATATCATGTTGATGCCAACAATGGGCGAACCCAATTTTAATCCAAAAGAATACGGTTCTAAATTCTCACATTCGAATGAAAAAGCAACAGCCGGATTTTATTCTGTGAAGTTAGACAAGCACAATATTGATGTCAATTTAACGACTTCAACTCGTGTTGGATTTCATCAATATGTCTTTAATAACGCTGGTCAAGCCAATATTATTCTCGATTTAAACCATAGAGACAAATTGCTATATGGCGATATAAAAATTATCGATAATAAAACGATTGAAATTCTAAGAAGAAGTGAAGCTTGGGCGAAAGATCAATACGTTTATGCTCGAATTGAATTTGATAAACCGATGCAAATTTCTAAAGTTGAAGCCAATGAAGAAAACAAAAAAGACTTTTATTCTGGAACTGTTGTAAAAGTGAGTTTTTCGAAACAAGTTAAAAAAGGCGAAAAAATTTCAGTAAAAGTATCGCTTTCGCCAACAAGTTATGAAGGAGCAAAATTAAATAGTTCTGAAATAAAAGGTTGGGATTTCAATAAAGTTAAAAAGGAAGCCGAACAACTTTGGGACAAACAATTATCGAAAATAGAAATTACTGAAACCGATAAAGACAAATTGGCGATTTTCTACACGGCTTTATATCACACAATGGTTCAGCCCAATATTGCGCAAGATATTGATGGAAAATACCGTGGTAGAGACAACAAAGTTCACAATGGCGAAGGATTTGATTATTATTCGGTATTCTCACTTTGGGATACGTTTCGTGGTGCGCATCCATTATATACGTTAGTCGAAAAGAAACGTACTGCCGATTTCATAAATACTTTTCTAAAACAATATGAACAAGGCGGAAGATTACCAGTTTGGGAATTGGCGTCCAATGAAACTGATTGTATGATTGGTTATCATTCTGTTTCGGTTATGGCTGATGCTATGGCAAAAGGAATTAGTGGTTTCGATTACGAAAAAGCATTTGCAGCAGCAAAACATTCTGCGATGTTAGATCATTTGGGATTGGATGCTTATAAAAGACAGGGTTTTATTTCGATGGATGACGAGCACGAAAGCGTTTCTAAAACGTTGGAATATGCTTACGACGATTGGTGTATTGCACAAATGGCCATTATTTTAAATAAAACAGAAGATGCTAGTTATTTCATGAAGCGTTCTCAAAGTTGGAAGAACATTTTCGATTGGGAAACTGGTTTTATGCGACCAAAGAAAAATGGCGGTTGGGACAAACCCTTCGACCCAAGAGAAATTAATAATAACTATACAGAAGGAAATTCGTGGCAGTATTCGTTTTTTGTGCCACAAGATATTGAAGGAATGATTGAAGCGTATGGCGGAAAAAATAAATTTGAAGCCAAACTTGATGAAATGTTCAACTCCGAAAGTAAAACTACAGGACGCGAACAAGTTGACGTAACAGGATTAATTGGTCAGTACGCGCACGGAAACGAACCAAGTCACCACATGGCGTATTTGTACAACTACATTGGAAAACCAGAAAAAACTACCGAAAAAGTACATTTTATTTTAAATAATTTTTACAAAAACACACCAGACGGATTAATAGGAAACGAAGATTGCGGACAGATGAGCGCTTGGTATGTGTTGAGTTCTATTGGTTTATATCAAGTTACTCCTGGAAAAGATATAATGAATATTGTTAAACCTCTTTATAAAAATGCACGTATAAGTTTATCAAATATGCAATATACTATTCCCGATTTTAATCAAGATATTAATTTTATAGACTTTAAAATCTTAGGTTCTAAATTTAAAAGTGGATTTAAAAATTATGAGGAATATACTTTTTATAAATTTCAAACATTACCAGTAATTGAAAGCACTGGTAAATCTTTTAAAAACACTCATTTAATAAGTGTAGATTCAAAGATTGATGTTGGATTTGATGAGGTTTATTATTTTGTAGATTACGATTTTAAAGAAAATATAGATGATAATGCAAAATTTATAAAATATACAAGTCCATTTGAAATAAACAGATCTGCCAAAGTATATGCCTTTATAAATTTTTTAGTGACTGGTATGTTTAAAGATAATACTTATAAAAGATTTACAAAAAGTAGTACAATCTCAGCAACTTTCTTCAAAAAACCAAACAATTATACCATCGACATAAAATCTACTTATAATCCGCAATATCATGCTGGAGGAAAGGATGGTTTATTGGATGGAATTAACGGTTCAACTAACTGGAGAAAAGGCGATTGGCAAGGTTATCAAAGTCAAGATTTTGAAGCCATTGTTGATTTGCAAAACGTAAAAGAAGTATCCAATTTCAGTTCAACGTTTCTACAAGACCAACGTTCATGGATTTTAATGCCAACCAAAGTTGAATATTATAGTTCTACGGATAATGTCAATTTTACTTTAATCACTTCGGTTGCCAATGATGTTGATGCCAAAAAAGAGGAAAACACCATTAAAGATTTCAATTTTAAATCATCAAAACCAATTAATGCAAGATACATAAAAGTGAAGGCGTATAATTATGGAAGACTTCCAGAATGGCATATTGGCTATCATGATAAAGGCGAGGCATTTATTTTCGTCGATGAGATTACAATCAAATAAATTATTTAGATTTCTCAAATTTCTCTAATCTGTGTTCCAAAAACAAGTATCAAAAGATACTGAAAACAAGTTCAGCATAAATGAAAATAGCCTTAATCCAAACCGAACTATCCTGGGAAAATCCCAATGAAAACAAAGCTTTACTTCAAGAAAAGATAAATGCTATTTCGCAATATGTCGATTTAATTGTTTTGCCAGAAATGTTCACATCCGGATTTACAATGAATCCGAAAAATGTTGCGCAAACTATGCAAGGCGAAGCGATTTCTTGGCTAAAAGAAACAGCAAAAGAAAAAGATTGCGCCATCACAGGAAGTTTAGTAATAGAAGAAAACGGCAATTACTTTAACCGATTGATTTTTGTATTTCCATCAGGCGAAATTCAAACGTATGATAAACGACATCTGTTTACTTTGGCAGGTGAAGATAAAGTTTACACTGCTGGAAAAGAAAAATTAATTGTAGAATATAAAGGATTCAAAATCTGTCCGCTTATTTGTTATGATTTGCGTTTCCCGGTTTTTGCAAGAAATGTTGAGGATTACGACGTCTTAATTTATGTTGCCAATTGGCCAAAACCGCGAGTAAACGCTTGGGATATTTTGCTAAAAGCACGCGCCGTAGAAAACATGAGTTATGTAATTGGCGTTAATCGTGTTGGATTAGACGAAAATAATCATGAATATGTTGGTCATTCACAAGCAGTTGATTTTCTTGGAAATTACCTTCAAGAACCACAAGAAATTGAAGGTGTTTTTATAGTAGAATTAGATAAAAACGAACTATTAGAAACCAGAGAAAAACTAAATTTTCTAAATGACGGAGATGAATTTAAGTTGGCATAATTTTCCAAAACTAGCTAAGTTTGAAACATAACTCGAAACACGCAACCCGAAACACGCAGACTAACTATTTCCCAACATTAAACGGTTGCTCGACATCCCAATTTTCATTGACTCGTACGCCTTCTGGAAAGTAAATAACTTCTTCACTTTGCCGCTTTTCTAAATAACTTCCTGGTGTCCAAACGCCGTCTTTATTGGTGTCGTATATTGCTCTAATGGTGAAAACATTCGCTTCTAAAAGATTAAATTCAACCGTGCTTCCTTTTGAATTATCGGTTCTAATTTCAGAGGCTTGTACTTTTCCATCTTTATCTGTAAGTTCGATAATTATAGGATAACGCTTCACATTTTCAAGGACAACTCTTAAATTTCCATAATTGGAAGTATTTCGAGTTTCAAATTTATAGTTTAAAGTATCATTTTGTTTTTCGTAAAAATCGGTTAAAGCTCCAGGCAAAAGCTGAATCGAATATTTCTCAAGCGGTTGTTTTTCGAAATCAAAAACCACTTGCTGTTTAAAATCATCGTAAATTGTTGTAAATGTAACGGCTGTAGAATCTTTTCGAATAAATTTAATTTTAGAATTATCAATTTTCTCAATCGGAATGCTTGTATTTATCTTGAATTGTTCTCTAAAAGCTAAACTACCAGTTTTCTCGGCGTTGAAACTTAAAGTGTCATTTTTTTGTTCTTTTACTTTCAATGTAAATTTTTGATCAAATTTGTCTTTAGAAACAGCAATCGTAATCGAGTCATTTTTCATTGGTTTGAACCAAATTTGCAACGAATCTTTACCTGAAAATCTAGAAATTTTAAACGGAATAGTTTCTGCTCCTTTTCGTAGTTCAAATTTTACATCTTTCGGATTGCCTTCAAAACCAATTAACGCTCTATTTCCAGACACTTGATTTGGTTTAACTGCCTTAAATGGAATATTTTCTTTAAAAAGATTTAGTTCGTAAATAGTATCGTTTGGCAAAGTAACAAAGTCTTTTTTGAAACCAATTTTATCAGTTTTTGGATCAAATTTATTGTTGTTGTTTTTGTCTTGAATAGCAACTAAACGGTATTTTCCTTGCTTTAAATTCTCCAATTTAACCAATTTCAAACTATCAAGCGAATTGGTAATGTATCGCGGAGTTTCTTTGTAAATAGTAGAATCGGTGTATTTTTCATTTACTTCATACAACATAAAAGATACAAAATTTGGAGATTTTTGTTCTATTGCATCTTTAAAAGTAGCACTCAATGCCAGTGAATCGATATAAGTTCCAGTAGAGAAAACATATTTAAATTGAGGCAAAGCATTTCCTTCGTTATTGTCTTGAATACTTTGACCAAAATTCAAACTGTAAGTAGTGTTTTTCTGTAAGGTATCCTTAAATTTTACTATGATGTATTTACTAGCATTGTAAGGCAAAACTTCTGGAGCTTTAGACATTGGAGGCGAAACAATCAACTGTTTTCCAACGTTTTTTAGTTTTACATATTCATCAAAATAAAGTTTTATTTCGGTTCCTTTAAAATTTACTGTTCCGTTTTCTGGTGAACTAAATCGTAATTCTGGCGCCAAAGTATCTTTTGCTCCGCCAGTTATTGTGCCTCTTTTTGCACAACCAACAACAGCAATAGCCAATAAAATAAGACAGTATTTTGAAAAACGCTTCAACATCAATATAAATTTTAACTACCGCAAAATAACAATTATATTTAGTGTAAACGAAATCTTTTTATTTATAATTAACTAAAAACCATTACTGCGTCATCGCCATGCAAACAATACTGATTTTGGCACCAGGAATTTTAAGTAATTCTCTACTACAAGCCTCAAGCGTTGAACCAGTTGTGATCACATCATCAATCAATAAAAAATGTTTATTGTGGTGATTTTCATCAAATTGTACTCCGAAAATATTCTCAACAACAGTGCTTCGTCCCAGAATTGATTTTGTCGTTTGAGTTTTAGAATAAATATTTCGAACTAAAATTTTATCGTTGTATTTAAGATTTAAACTTTCAGATAATGATTCTCCAAATGTGGTGACTTGGTTGTAACCTCTTTCTTTTAAACGTTTTACGTGCAATGGAACAGGAATTATGAAATCTACGTCACTTATTTCGATACACTTTTTGAGTTCTTCAGCATACCAAAATCCGATGGCAGTTCCAATTTCTTGATGACCTTTGTATTTTAATTTGTGAATCATTTCTTGAGCAATTCCTTTTTTGTGAAAATAGAAAAAAGCTGCTGCAAATTCAACCGGAATTCTTCCGTAAAACTTACTGAAAGCTTCATTGTTTTTGAATTTATGATGATTGGTAAGCGCAATTTCATGACGGCATTCTGTGCAAGTTACATATTCATTAGACAACAAAAAGGAGTTACATCCTGCACATGATTTTGGAAAAAATAAATTTATTAGATTCTGAAGCATAAATTCGATTTCTATAAAATGGTTGCTAAATTTATAATTTATTTAATAGACAAACTTGTAGAAAGTTTACTACAAAAGTTTTACAAATCTATAAATCTATTCGACATAACGTTTTGTTTGAAAGTGATTTTTCAATTTGATTAGTTTGGTGTTTCATGGCATTTTATAATATTCAAAAAAATCTTTCAATCTAAAATGTTAATTAGCTCAGTTTTTATATTTTTGTACCATTATGGCAAAACAAGAAGATAATTTTAAGAATGTAATTTCGCACGCAAAAGAATACGGATTTATTTTTCCGTCAAGCGAAATTTACGATGGTTTAAGTGCGGTTTATGATTACGCACAAAATGGTGTTGAATTAAAGAAAAACATTCGTGAATATTGGTGGAAATCAATGGTTCAGATGAATGACAATATTGTTGGACTTGATGCTGCAATTTTAATGCATCCAACAACTTGGAAAGCTTCGGGTCACGTTGATGCCTTTAACGATCCATTAATTGACAACAAAGATTCTAAAAAAAGATACAGAGCCGATGTTTTGGTAGAAGATTATGCCGAAAAATTGAATCTGAAAGCCAAAAAAGAAATTGAAAAAGCGAGTGTTCGTTTTGGAGATGCTTTTAATGAGCAAGAATTTATCACAACCAACGCAAGAGTTGTAGAATATTTAGCCAAAGAGAAAGAAATTAGAGAACGTTTAGGTCGTTCTTTAGGAAATGGAGATTTGGCCGATGTAAAAGCATTAATCGAAGAACTAGAAATTGCCGATCCTGAAACTGGTTCTAGAAATTGGACCGATGTAAAGCAATTTAACCTAATGTTCGGAACAAAATTGGGTGCATCTGCAGAAAGCGCAATGGATTTATACCTTCGTCCAGAAACGGCTCAAGGTATTTTTGTGAATTTCTTAAATGTTCAAAAATCAGGTAGAATGAAAATTCCGTTTGGAATTGCTCAAACTGGTAAAGCCTTTAGAAATGAGATTGTTGCAAGACAGTTTATTTTCCGAATGCGTGAATTTGAACAAATGGAAATGCAATTTTTTGTAAAACCAGGCGACGAAATGAGATGGTACGAACATTGGAAAACAACTCGTTTAAACTGGCATTTATCGTTAGGTTTAGGACAAGAAAATTACCGTTTTCACGATCATGATAAATTAGCGCATTACGCCAATGCTGCAGCTGATATCGAATTTAATTTCCCTTTCGGATTTAAAGAATTGGAAGGAATTCACTCTAGAACGGATTTTGATTTAAAAGCACACGAACAATTTTCGGGCAAAAAGTTACAGTATTTTGATACTGATGAAAATAAAAATTATGTTCCGTACGTAGTTGAAACTTCAGTTGGATTAGACCGAATGTTTTTAGCCGTTTTCGCAACTTCATTAAAAGAAGAAACACTTGAAGATGGTTCAACAAGAACAGTTTTAAGTTTGCCATCGGTTTTAGCGCCAACAAAAGCAGCTGTTTTACCATTAGTTAAAAAAGATGGTTTGCCAGAAGTAGCTCATAAAATCATTGAAGATTTAAAATGGGATTTCAATGTGGCTTACGATGAAAAAGATGCTGTAGGAAGACGTTACCGTCGTCAAGATGCTCTTGGAACGCCATTTTGCATTACTGTTGATCACCAAACACTAGAAGATCAAACGGTAACCATTCGTCACAGAGATACCATGAAACAAGATCGTGTAAACATTTCTGATTTACGCGGAATCATTAACGAAGAAGTTTCTATGAGAAATTGGTTGATGAAAACAGTTTAATAACAACAAAACATAAAAAAAGCCCATTTTGATTTGATTCAAAATGGGCTTTTTCTTTTATAATTCAGTTAGAAACGATATCCAACCGTTATTCCTGCTCTTCCAATTAACTCATAATCTCTGTCGTCATATTGATTATTGAATAAATTACGACCAACACCAGCATTTATTTCCAATAACAAACCTTTTTTTGTTACCCATTTTCCACCAAGACCAATTCCTAATGCAAAATCGGTTAACGTTTTTTGTTCGTAATTATAATCTGTAGAAGTTTCTTCATAGATATAGTCATCAACGTTATTTAGCATACCAAATGCTTCTCCAAAAAATCCAGAGGCAATTTTTTTACCAAAATAATAGCGGTAATAACCAGTTGCAGTATAATTAATATCCCAATTATCATTATCAAAAGGAGCATTAAGAGAAACTCCAACTGCCGATTCTTCGTTTAAAATTCGTTCGTACGAAACATCGAAACTTCCTAAAATAAGATAAAGCGCGTTTACTTTAAGTTCATTTTTATTCACGATTGAAGTCGGCTCATCAGTTTGACTAAATCCGTTTGTGCAGAATAAGGAAACCACTAAAAGAGTAATTATTTTTTTCATTATTTTATTTTTTTCGTAAATCTAAATGTTTTTTTTATTTCAAATACAAATTTAACAACAAATTAAATTCAATCTTCTTTAGGTAAATTAATTTCGGTTAAAACAAAATCTTTTACTTTTTCCCAAGTTTTTAGGTTTAGCGAATAGTAGATGTTGTTTCCTTTGCTTTTTCCTTTAATGAGTTTCACTCTTTTTAGTTCAGACAAGTGTTTTGAAACGGTTGATTGTGCCAATGGTAATACTTCAATAATATCTCCACAAGCACTCGATGGCGAATCCATTAAAAACTGAATAATTTTTAATCGTGCTGGATTTCCTAAAGCTTTTAGAATATCTGACATTTCGTTAATTTTAAAGGAGAAACCAAACGTTTTTGTAATTCCCATATCGCTATATATAATTTTGTTGTTTAGTATTTTAAATCGGTTTTATTTCAATGATTTTCTGATGATGTTATTGATCTGTCTCTTATACACATCTCCGAGCCCCCGAGACTAAGGCGACTCTC